>JBCBKQ010000006.1:0-46723 GCA_038521595.1 Cyanobacteria bacterium J06627_28
ATGTTCCTTTGTATATTAGGTCTGAGAAAGCAAGAGTTCCAATTCTAGGAAGTAGAGATTCAGCATTCTTTAATACTGTGTTCAAGTCGAATTCGTTGCTTCTAAGCAACAGACTTCGTAGAGCGAAGTAGGAAATATGGCTGCGACGCCGCCAGTAGTTGAGCGCTCGAAGTGCTAGTGTTTTTGAATCAGGTTTATCTAACATCTTACTTCGTGCGACTTGGCCGAGAAATCTCTACGCATCCGCTTTGAAGATTGCAGCGACGCTCTGCTTTTTGAAAGGGATTCATAAACTTGTAATCACTGCTGTTAGTAGGACTGTGAAATTTTAGAGCTTTAGACAAGTACTTGAAGAATTTTTTGGCACTATTCGAGTTAATCTCTAGCCAGACCAAGAATCTAGATTGGTCTCTCCTTGTGCACAAACGATTTTTTATGAAATCAAACGAATCAGCGACAACCTCTTTATTGTTTGACTGAGAGGCATAGCCGGAGAATGCTGACGCCATCACTAAGATGTAATCTACGTCATTTTCTACTGAGGACACCCAGTCGTTGATAACAGTAGAAACGCTATTTTTCTCTCCGACATCAACTACTTCAGTTGTTAAACGGATTTTAATAAGTTGTTTATTAAACTTTCTTGTACATGTATCTATGAGCTCTTGAAAGCGTTGAAGAGCATACGGAGAGATATCCAAAGCCAAAACTTCGATTTCTAAATCGAATGCAATCCAATGCCCATCACGTCTCATCTGTTCAACTACAGATAGCAATCCCAGTGTAGTTGTGCCACACCCGCAGGGAAAGTCAATTAGTGCAAGCTTGCCTTGATGGACGCACTCACGCAATATCTGGTTAGGAAGTATGTGGCTCTTATGGGGATCTAGCAACACACTCATCGGACGAACAGAAGAAACAGCGCACAATTTTGCGAAGTACTCATTGGTATCTTTCTCGCTAGCTCCGCCACATACCTTTGGTACCTCTTCTAACTGTGCCATCTTCAGCAGGTCATGCTTGTTTAGTGCAGCCCATAATGCGTCAACTAATAATTCAGGAACCTCAAACCTATCGTTACTCCATAGAGACGCTGGAAAGTCATTTTTCATCCTTATCATTCAGTTCCTGCTGTCAGCATATGCTCAGCCGTGAATTCTTTTAAAGAGTTTCGAAGGCAGTCTCGTCGATACATAGCTTCACTCATATCAGCAGCCTCTCCTTCAAAACTTACGACCGCATTATCCTAACGCTATCTGCTTGATGCGACTCAATTTTCGTACTCCGCAGAATCATAAAGTACATCGCGTTGAGCTAGTTGAAAATATGTATTTTTTCGGAGGGTATATGAGAGCTGGTAGTTGCTGTCAGCTTGAGTGGCGATCGCGTCTCATTCACCACTTCAATAAACGCCGCCGCAAACGTACTCAGTTCCCGCTTTGGATCGATCCCCGCCGGAAGCTTATCGCTTGGTTGGTATTGCGCGATCTCCTGCCCCTTCCCCAGCCACCCAGCCGGATCATTATCTCGGTACGCCACCCGAAATAAATCCCGCACCGCCTTCGCCTTAAAAAACTCTATGAGTAGACGATGCTTACATCGCCCCTCCTCATCAAAGGCATACTCCACCAGTGCGTAGGCATACACATCCTCAAACTTAGTGAGCGACTCAACATCATCAATGCCAAAACGCTGCTTCAGCCGAATCACCTGCTCACTGCGCCCCACCTTTTCCTTCAGCCCAGAAGCATTCAGCACAGCGTCTACAACTTCAATCAAGAAATCCATCAGTGGCCTCGGTGCAGTTTCTACTAAAATTCGCTATCTGTGAGCATAGTAATATAGACAGAGTGCGTACACGTTCATTAGACACGTGAGCACGAGGACTGAGCATGAAGGACTACCACATCAACATTTTCTACAGCGAAGATGGTGAAGGATATATTGCTGATATTCCCGATTTGAAGTATTGCTCAGCCTTTGGGGAGACACCTATCGAAGCGCTACAAGAACTCGACATTGCTAAGCAAACATGGCTAGAAGCGGCCAAAGCTGAAGATAAGCCTATTCCCCTTCCCACTTATCGACCAATCATCTATCAACTCAAATCTGTATAGGTTGCTACCGTCTGGAGTGGCGATCTCGCTGCACTTTTAAGCTGTAGAAATACTGCCCAAACGATAGAGCGGTTTTAATTCACAGGCCCCAAACAGCGGTTCAGGTCATGCTCCTTGAAGAACCAAACACTACGCTACCCATGCCAAATTTTATGAATGAGCTGCCTTACACCATCGAAAATCTATTCGATTTGCTGCAAGTCTGACTCACACTAGCTTCGTCCCTCAATCAGCTCGATTTTGTAGCCGTCGGGATCGGTGACAAAAGCGATGACTGTGGTGCCGTGCTTCATGGGGCCGGGCTCGCGAGTGACGTTGCCGCCCTGTTTTTTGATGGCTTCGCAGGTGGCATAAATGTCATCGACTCCTAACGCAACATGACCATAGCCATTGCCGAGGTCGTAGCTTTCGGTTTCCCAGTTGTGGGTGAGTTCTAGTACGGTGTGCTCGGACTCGTCACCGTAGCCTACAAAGGTATTGGTAAATTTGCCGCCGGGGTAGTCCTTTTGCCGCAGTACTTTCATGCCCAATATGTCGCAGTAAAAGGCTATAGATTTCTCTAAGTTTCCGACTCTGAGCATTGTATGTAACATGCGCATGGTGATGATCCTCTCGTTGTGCCCTATTCTGGTTATTGTCTATTTTGACGGAACGCGTACGCAACCCGAACATTAGCCCAACATTATAACAAGGCGTAGAGAATGATTGATTCCCTCGACACGGCCATTGAAGCGATTCAGGCGAGAGAGATCCTAGACTCCCGAGGAAGGCCCACCATTGAAGCAGAGGTGCTCCTCACGGGCGGTGCATACGGTATTGCACAGGTGCCTAGCGGTGCGTCTACAGGTAGTTTTGAAGCGCATGAACTGCGTGACGGTGATAGCAGCAAATACGGTGGTAAAGGCGTCATTAGGGCGGTCGAAAATGTAAATGATGCGATCGCACGTGAGCTGATGGGCATGAACGCCCTCAACCAAATCGAACTCGACCGCATGATGATTGCCCTAGATGGCACCCCAAATAAGAAAAACTTGGGCGCTAACGCTATCTTGGCTGTCTCTTTGGCCAATGCCCATGCAGCAGCAGCGGCCCAAGCAATGCCCCTATACCGCTACCTCGGTGGCCCACTGGCCAATGTTCTGCCCGTGCCCATGATGAACGTCATCAATGGCGGTGAGCACGCTAACAATAATGTAGACATCCAAGAATTTATGATTATGCCCGTGGGTGCTAGCAGCTTCCGTGAGGCGTTGCGCTGGGGCGCTGAAATCTTTGCGCAGCTGAGTAAAGTGCTCGCTGGCAAAGGGTTGCTAACGGGCGTAGGTGACGAAGGTGGCTTTGCTCCTAACCTAGGCTCCAACCAAGAAGCGCTAGATTTGTTAATGTCTGCGATTTCTGAAGCAGGCTATCAGCCGGGTGAACAAGTTGCCCTTGCCCTAGACGTTGCCGCAACTGAGTTTTACAACGATGGAAAGTACACCTTTGACGGCAAAGCGCATTCGCCTGACGAAACCATTGACTACCTCGAAAATCTAGTCAATAACTATCCCATTGTCTCCATTGAAGACGGGCTAGACGAAGAAGACTGGGAGAGCTGGGGCAAGCTAACTGCGCGCATCGGCAACAAAGTGCAGCTCGTGGGCGATGATCTCTTTGTGACCAATCCTACCCGCTTGCAAAAGGGCATTGAAAAGTCTTCTGCCAATGCGCTGTTGGTAAAGCTCAATCAAATCGGTACGCTCACAGAAACGCTAGAGGCGATTAATTTAGCCCAGCGCAATCAGTTTAACTGTGTGGTGAGCCATCGTTCTGGTGAAACAGAAGATACAACAATTGCGGATCTATCTGTTGCAACTCGCGCCGGGCAAATCAAAACAGGTTCTCTCTGTCGTAGTGAGCGTGTTGCTAAATACAATCAGCTTCTGCGCATTGAAGATGAACTGGGCGAGCAGTCTGTGTATGCAGGAACTGTTGGCATGGGCCCTGGTTAAGTCTTGATGTGTTGGCAGGTCACCATTGGCCCGCTAAGTAACAATCTACAAAAGTAGCTCATATTGAAATCGATGCCCTTTGGAAGTTGTTCATAGCTTCCAAAGGGCGTTTGAGTAGAGGTTGTTACAAGAGAATAGATATGGCCAGCTGCTTACTGCATTGAGCAGCTGACTAAGCACTAAGCTTTACAGAACGCGGACTGTAGCTGTATTAGTTGCAACAAGCTTAGTGCAGATTGCTATGGGAAGAGAAAACACCTGTTTAAGGAGATTCAGATGAAGGCAGTCGGTTTATATCAGTATTTACCTATTGACAATCAAGACAGCTTGCAAGACTTAGACATTGAAAATCCTACAGCTACTGGAAGAGATTTACTGGTCGAAGTCAAAGCAATTTCAGTGAATCCGGTCGATACAAAAGTGCGAGCCCCAAAGACAAAAGTAGAAGAGGCACCGCGCATTTTGGGTTGGGATGCGGCAGGCACTGTGGTTGCTGCCGGTGAAGCGGTCACTGCCTATCAGGTCGGTGATGATGTTTTTTATGCGGGTGATATCACAAAGCCAGGTACAAATAGTGAGTTTCATCTAGTCGATGAGCGGATTGTCGGCGCTAAGCCGAAAAGTCTTGGTTTTGCCGAAGCAGCGGCACTTCCTCTGACGAGCATTACGGCTTGGGAAGCGCTCTTTGATCGTTTGAGTATAAGCAAAACAGGAGAAGACGCAGGCAAGTCGATTTTGATTATTGGCGGGGCTGGTGGCGTCGGTTCTATTGCTATCCAGCTGGCCAATCAGGTCGCCAAGCTGTTTGTGACAGCGACGGCTTCTCGCCCGGAGACGGTTGACTGGTGCCAGCAGTTGGGCGCAGATGCAGTGATTAACCATCGGCAAGATTTAGCTCAGCAACTCGATGCTGCTGACTATATTCTGTGTTTGAACAATACAGATATGCACTGGCGAGCAATGACTCAAATCATCAAGCCACAAGGACTGATTTGTTCCATTGTTGAAAATGCACAACCTTTGGATTTGGATTTACTCAAGAGTAAGAGTGCGGGTTTCGTCTGGGAGTTTATGTTTACTCGCTCGATGTACCAAACAGTCGACATGGACGAACAGCGCAAGCTGCTCAATGAAATTAGTCAGCTAATCGATAGTCAGGTGCTGCGAACCACCTGCAAAGATGTCGTTAGACCGATTAATGCGAAGACTCTTCGGCAGGTTCACGGGCGAATTGAACAGGGGTCGATGATTGGCAAGGTCGTTTTAGCCGATTGGGCGTAATCGCATCCTCTTTTTTCGAAATAGGCCTGATGCTAGGTGATTCTATAGCAATGCATAGCAATCGACGGATGCATCCGTCGATTGCTAGTCGAGTCAGCTGCTGATACTAAACGGTTTTAGCGATTATTAATGTTCTAACCAATTCGACAGAAGCTACAGAGTAGTGCCTTTTGAGGTTATCTACCGTTGGCAAGTAGAAGAAGATCGGCAAGTAAAAGAAGATGACGGTTGAAAACAAGTGACTATGATAAAGCGTGCTTTGATTTTGTTAATGGCTGGATTTTGCTTTTTCCCAGCAGTTGCTGGCGCTGAGGAAGTTTCTACCGAACAAGGCGCTGCTGCCACGCCTGCTGAACGTGTTCCTGCTGTGGTTGAGCCCGTTGTCATTATTGAAGATCTGTTGGAACCTGTTGAGGGTTCTGCGATCGCACAGTCATATACCTTCACTGGCAACGCCAATGAAATGATTGTGATTTCTGTTGAGCCTCCTAGCGGATACGAAAGTGCGGCTGTCTATACTGAGCCTGTCAGATTGGCATCACCTGTTGGAGGCCTTGTCTATGGGCAGTACGATAATTCACTAGCGCTCCATCTCGGTAAGCCAAATGGATATCATCGCGTTTTTTTGCTGCCGGAAACGGGTGAGTATCAGCTGACGTTTGATGCAGACTTTTTGTCTGGTTTTGAAGGAATCCCTGCGTCTGGCTATCTGCTACAAGTGCGGCAGGCGTCTTACTATGCGCGGCTGATAAACTCTGCCAATCACCTGATGGGAGAGAATCCTGAACAGAGTTTAGCGCTGTTGGCGTTGGCGATCGCACACAACCCTGATCTGCCAGAAAGCTACTATTTTCGGCTGGGCATTTATGCACAAAAGTTATTTGCGATAGAGGCTTTTGAGCAGGCTAGTGAAGTGCTTAATCGTGACGATGAAGAGGGATTTTTTAACTTGGTCCACACGGCCTTTCTGACATTCTCTCCTGAAGAGCAAAGGCTTATCCTCAACGATTTACGTCAGTTAGACAGGACATATGCTGCACAGTTTGAGTCTTTAGAAGCACCGTCCGCTTCGCCAAATGCTGAATTATTCCTTGATATTGCGCGCTTTTTAGAAACGGGCGTGCCGACAGAGTCCGTCAGAGCGCTACTGTTTGGCACAGCTGAAGGCGGCTCACCAGAGTAGATCCTTAGGTCGCTTTGCTATGGTGAGACGGCTTACGGATCGTGAAGGTGTCGATGTCTATTGGTCAGCCATTGGTCTCTACTCAAGTCTTTTCTAGGGCGCGTGACGCTGATCAGGCTAGCTTTTTGCTGGTGTTTTTAGATGGCGTCGGGCTGGGAGAGCCTAACAACAATAATCCACTGGCCCAGCCAGAGGCGATGCCGTTTTTGTCGGACTATCTGGGTCAGCGGCTGCTGAAAGGCGCTGCGTTAAGGCAGTCTAATGTCTTGCTGAAGGCGATTGATGCCACGCTAGGTGTGGAAGGGCTGCCGCAGAGCGCGACAGGGCAAGCCACGATCTATACCGGGCAGAATGCGCCGCAGTTTTTAGGACGGCATCAGTCGGGGTTTGCCAATGGCTCTTTGCGAAAGCTAATTGATGGCTATGGATTGTTTGCTCGTACGCTGGCAGCAGGCCGGACGGCAACGCTGGCAAATGCGTATTCGCCGGAGTATTTTTATGCGATCGCCAACCGAAAATGCCGCTACTCCGTCTGCACCCTGCTAAATCTATCTGCCGGGCTCCCTTTTCGAATGCAGTACGAATATGAACAGGGTGAGGCCATCTTTTGGGATATTGTCGGCGCGGTACCTCCCGCGAGAAATACGCGAACGCTCAGACAGGCCGGGTCACGCAAACCGATTTCTCCGGCAAGGGCTGGGGAGCGATTGGCCAAGCTGAGTGCTGGTTATGGTGTCACATTGTTTGAATGCTATTTAACAGACTATGCAGGGCACCGACAAGATTGGGCGCAGGCAATTGCCTGTCTACAGCGGGTCGATGCGTTTTTAGAAAGTGCGATCGCACACCTCCCAAAAAACGTAACCCTCATCATCACCAGCGATCATGGCAACATAGACGACCTCTCCACCAAGCGCCACACCTTTAATGATGTGCCGCTACTGGCCGTAGGGCCAAACGCATCTGACTTTTCTACAGTGGCAGACCTCACAGGCATCACTCCTCAAATTTTAAGTAGATTGAAATAAGGAATCCAGGCAAAATTGGTATGTTAGAAGGAAGCGTTCTAACGTTGAGTGATCTAGGCTACGGCCTAGGAACTCAGTAAAAAGTCTAAGGGCTAACTTTAGCTGAGAGATTAAGCATGAAAGCAATTGAGACAAAAGCTCAAGTAGATACCGCATCCGTACTAACGATAACGACCCAAGTTCCTGTCGATGTGCAGGCAGGTGAGTATGAAGTCATGGTAGTACTAAATCCTGTGAAATCTAACAACTCTGAGCAGTTTGTGCAAGACAACAACGAGAAAGAATCACGTGTAGAGCGTTGGCAGAAATGGTTTGAGGCAGTTGACCAATTACCATTAGAGCAAGACTCCTCAGATAAAAGTTTTGAAGCAATACTCGTGGACAAATATCGTAAGCAAGGTTTGGATTTGTGATCTTATGTGATACAGGAGTATTGCTAAGTATGGTTGATCGTCGGCAGCCCATGCATCACAGCTACCGACAGTATGTGCTCAAAGTACAAGATGATTTAGTGACAACATGGGCTTGTTTTACGGAAGTGATGTATCTGTCGCTTGAACGGGGTGGTTGGGCAATGCAAAAGCAAATAGTTCAGTACGTTCTAGACGATTTGCTTTTAATCTGTGAGATTACACTTTCTGATTTTGATCGCCTATTTGCGCTGATGGAAAAGTATCAAGATAGGCCTATGGATTTGGCAGATGCGACCCTAGTGCTAGCAGCTGAGAAGACCGGAATAAACAATATTTTGACGCTAGATTCTGACTTTCTTTTCTATCGCATAAACGATCAGGACAGTTTCAGTATTATCGAAGTTTAGATTTGGTCAATGGAAGTATCTGCCAAATTAAACGCTATAAAATTGGCGATGTTATGTGCTCAACATTCTACAGATGAAGCTAGGCTCGTTTCGATTACGCATTGCGCTTGTGTCTGTTGCGCTAGCAGGGGGGGCGTTAGTGGGCTTTGGCCTTGTGGCATGGCGGCTCATTTACGTTGCTAAGGTCAGTAGCCTAGACGCCAAGCTTGATAGCCAACTGCAGCAGATGATGCCGACCCGGCCTGACGAAACGGTGCGATCGCCCGACTGGTGGCAGAGCTTTGTGCAAGACTTACCCGGTGAATTAGAAACGCAGGTGGCCACACCTATTACGCTGCTTGCCGTAGATGACATGGGCCACACTCTACACTACTCGGTAGAGGGTGCACAGTTAGGTACTGTTGCCCTAGATATTGGCAGCCTGCTACAGACATCGTCACAAGATTTGGCTGAGCGCGAAATGAAGGCCGCTGCGGAAGCGGCAATCAATCCACCAGAAAGGCCCGCTGAGCGCGATAGAAATTCGACGCTGGTGTTTACGCCCAATACAGATGCGGGAAACTGGCGAGTTGGGGTAGTGACCTCTGCGGGTGGGCAAGGTGCGATCGCCGTTAGTCTAGAAACCATTGACCAAGACATGGCCGTTATTCGCAATATCTTTTTGTTTGCGATTCCCTCAACGCTGCTGATGATTGCAGCAGGCGCATGGGTGCTCTCTGGCAGTGCACTCAAACCTGTGCGAAAGCTCACGACTGTCATTCAACAGGTGACAGCGACCGGCCTAGATCAACAGGTGCCTGTGGGCAGCGCCGACGTGGAGTTTGTTGAACTGATTGAAGTATTTAACCAAATGTTGTTGCGCTTAGAGCGTAGCTTTAAGCAGTCTTCTCGCTTTAGTGGAGACGCGGCCCATGAGCTTAAAACGCCCTTAGCTATTTTGCGCGGCGAGCTAGAGATGTTAATGCAGCAGGCCGAGCCAGGGTCTAATTTGCAACAGAGCTTGAGTAGGCTGATGGACGAAGTTTCGCGGCTGAGCACCATTGTCCGCAAGCTGTTGCTATTGTCTTTGGCAGATGCTGGGCAAATGAGCCTGCGCAAAGACCGGGTAGATATTGAAGAGATTTTGTCGGTACTGGTAGAAGATATTGAACTGTTGGATCCTGAGCTGGCCGTTCGTACAGAGGTGGCGACGGGCCTAGTGGTAAAGGGCGATAGTGACTTGCTCACCCAGGTTTTGCAGAATTTGATTGACAATGCGATTAAATACAATTTGCCAGAGGGATCGCCCAACCGCTGGCTATCGGTAGTAGGCAAGCGGCGGCGAAAAAAAATTACCATTACGGTAAAAAATGCCTCCATGGACATTCCCCAAGAAGAGCGCGATCGCATTTTTGACAGATTTTATAGGGGGGATGTATCTCGCAACCGAAAGCGAGAGGGTTTTGGTCTGGGCCTGAGCCTGGCACGCGAAATTGCTCGGGCGCACCAAGGAGAACTTCGCTTGAGCAGCTCTGGCAAAGGCGAAACGGCTTTTACCCTGACGCTGCCTGCTGTCTAAGGTTCTTTCTGCTATGGAAATATGACAGCGGCAGTGAAGCGGTTAAGCGGTGTAGTCGTTAAGCTAAGAGTGATGCTTGTTGTGTTTGCTTATGTCTACAGCTGCTTTGCCCGATTTTTTATCTGAAGCGGCCCTTGGGAAAACAAAGAAAACAAAGCCGCAGCCGTGGCATGGGGCGCTGGCGCAGCCCGCGAAAGAATTTAGTCCGACGACGCTGAAAGTACTATCTGGGCAAATCCCGGAGGGCTTAAAGGGTGCGTATTATCAAAATGGAACAGGCCGACTAGAGCGCGGCGGCCAGCCGGTGGGCCACTGGTTTGACGGCGATGGGGCCATCTTGCGGGTGGCTTTTGCCGACGGGGCAGCGACGGGAAACTATCGCTATGTACAAACCGCAGGCTACCAGGCAGAGCAAGCGGCTGATGAATTTTTGTACAGCAACTACGGCAGGCGCTATCCGGGGGCGCTGTGGAAGCACATCCGGGGATTATTCAACGGCACCAGCGTGAAAAATTCTGCCAATACTTCTGTGTTGGCTCTTTCAGATAGGTTGTTGGCTTTGTGGGAAGCAGGCAATCCGCATAGCTTAGATTTAGAGACATTAGAGACTTTTGGGCAAGAGAGCTTGGGCTGGCTCAAGGCGGCAGATGCTTTTTCGGCGCATCCTCTGCGTGACCCGGTGAGTGGAGAGATCTATACGATTGGCGTGAGTCCGCAGTGTGACCTGTTTATTTATCGCTGTGACGCTCAGTGTCAGCCGATAAAACAACAGAAAATAGCGCTCAAAGATATTTCGTTGGTGCATAGCTTTGTAATGGCAGGACCCTATCTGGTCTTTTTAATTTCGCCTGTGAAGATGGATATTTTGTCGGTGCTGCTAAATAAGAAGGCCTTTGTGGATGCGGCGCAGTGGGAGCGCGATCGCGGTACCCGAGTGTTGGTCGTAGACCGTGAAACGCTTGAAACAGTGTCTGACAGCTACACAGACGCATGGTTTCAGTGGCACTACGGCAATGGCTGCTTGGAGTCTGATGGCTCTTTGCGGTCGGACTTTGTCCGTTTTGATGACTTTACGCATATCAATGAAACGCTGCGAGAGGTGCCCACTGGAAATATTAAAACCAAAGCCTGTGGCCGACTGTGGCAGCTGCGACTAGATCCCAAAACGGGTCGTGTGTTGAGTAATGAATGCGTTCTCGACAGAGACTGTGAGTTTCCTCAAGTGCCCGCTGCCAAAGTTAGTCAGCCCTGGCAGCACACGTACCTGCTCATGCATCGTGACGGTGTGCACACAGGTGAAGACTGGTTTGGCGCGATTGGCCGGTTTGACTATCGCTCTGGCACTTTACTGCAAACCGATTTGGGCGAAGCTCACTATGGTGGTGAGCCACTACACATCATAGATGCGCAAAGTAAAGGATGGCTGCTCACTGTGGTGTACAACGCTGTGGCGCATCGCAGCGAGGTGTGGATTGTGAATGCAGATAGCTTAGGCGATCCGGTTTGTCGGCTAGTGCTACCTGCTGTGGTGCCACTGGGTTTTCATGGCACTTGGCAAGGGCGGTAGTTGTCAATATCGTCTGTTAGGGCGGCGAAAGGGATTAGAAGAATTGTCGCAGCTGTTTGGATCTCGTAGGCAAAAGACATTGGCTATGTCTAGTTCGCTGGCAGTTGTGGCTGCGATCGCAGCCTCATCCATCCGACCTTGCGAAGCTAGCGTCTGACTCAAGCGGTCATAGGCCAAAGCATCATCAGGATCTAGCCGAATCACGGTGCGAAAGGCTGCTTCTGCCTCTGTAAACTGTCCCTGGGAATGCTGCATTTGACCCAGTTCAAAATGAGCAAAGCTATCGTCAGGGGCCTGGCGGATGACCGTCTGCATTGCTGCAATGGCTTCGTCATAGCGATATTGGGCCAGCAGCGTCAATCCCAAATCATAGTAAGCTATCGGGTCTGCAGGGGTCAGTCGAATGACGTCTCGATAAAGTTGCTCAGCTTCTTCAAATCGGCCTTGGTCAAACAGGCTTGCCGCTAATCGACTCAGCCCACGAGGGTCGTTAGGAGTCTCTAACGCATGTTGTGCTAGCGACTCAATATTTTTGCTCGAGATGCTGTGGCTGCTCTCAGCTTCTTTTATGAACTCACTGTTTGCGAAAGCTATGTACTCCGCAGCCTGTGCAGGAACCACTGGTAAGAAAATAGGCTCACTGATCAGTAAGCTCAGCAAACCAAGGCCGATGAATGCGCTCATAACAAAGCAAGAAAAATAACTGAGTCATCCAAACAGTACCCGGATCACATAAAGAGAGTTACATTTTTACGACGACATAGAAGCTGTCAATGTCCTGCGAACTGGACGTTTCAAAGTTTCTTGATAAGTCTTTTGATAGGTCTGCTCGACTGCTTCTAGGACCGTTTCTAGTATTCTCGCGAGTCAATGACCAGTCGACGTGCCGAGTTAGCAGCAGCTTCGCGAGAGGGGTGTACCTCACCATCGTCGAGCACCGTAAATTCCGGAGTAAAAACCCAACAGCGATAGCCGCCGTCTACCCGCCCGATGGCAATTACCCAGTCAGGCTGAGTCAAAATATCAACGAGTTCACAAGGTTGCATGGGGTGTTGCATGGTAAGTTCGCACAGCGGCTTCAAATGAGACGCTGTAGATGAGGGACTGACATGACTCCTGCCTTAAACATCTCAAACTTTTCCTCTACTTAGCTGTTTTTATACGCTGGGTTTACCGATGATTTATCTATGTATGGTCTATTGGATAACGGTATAGATTGCGCTAGGCTTAAACACATTTCTTCGGTATGACCTGCTGCCTCAGTCGCTATGTCTGAGCATTGAGTGTGTGCATTGAGTGTGTGAGCATTGAGCTTACTTCGACTATCGATTACCTGGATCGATTCAGGTATTTGATAAGCAATGTTGAAGGCAGGCGTATTAAATCAAAAGAGGCTGTTATAGTTTTAGAGATGTTAATTTAGTGCATGTGTACTAAAATTAGTATAGCGATATTTACCTGATTAATCCGATCAGATTTATTTGATTAGACTGATGCCATCCGTTAACGTAACGATCTAGCACAACGAACCTAACGCAACGAACCAAAACCACAGCGAACCAAAACCGCAGCGAAAAAGAAACGCAACGCCCTAGGCAACCCTTGAACACCCTCATCTAACCCCATCCGGAAATTCTTATGGCCGCCAACGCCTCTTCTGAAAAGCAAAAAGCTCTTGATTCTGTGCTCACCCAAATTGAGCGTAACTTTGGAAAAGGATCCATTATGCGGTTGGGTGAAGCTAACCGGATGCAGGTGGAAACTATTCCCACTGGTGCACTGACGTTAGATATGGCGTTAGGTGGCGGTTTGCCCAAGGGCCGCGTGATTGAAATTTATGGCCCAGAGAGTTCGGGTAAAACGACGCTGGCGCTCCATGCGATCGCAGAAATTCAGCGTCAGGGCGGTGTGGCAGCCTTTGTCGATGCAGAGCACGCCCTAGACCCCTACTATGCCGAAAACCTGGGCGTGGATGTCGAAAATTTGCTCATCTCGCAGCCAGACACGGGCGAAATGGGCTTAGAAATTTGCGATCAGCTAGTGCGCTCTTCAGCCGTTGATTTGATTGTGATTGACTCTGTAGCTGCGCTTACCCCTCGTGCCGAAATCGAAGGCGAAATGGGTGACTCTCACATGGGCTTACAGGCCCGCCTAATGAGTCAGGCGCTGCGCAAGATTACTGGCAACATTGGCAAGTCCCAGTGCACGGTCATCTTTTTGAACCAGCTGCGTTTGAAAATTGGCGTTACCTATGGCAACCCCGAGACGACGACGGGGGGTAACGCGCTCAAGTTCTATGCGTCTGTTCGTCTAGATATTCGTCGCATTCAGACCCTCAAGAAGGGCAACGATCAGTTTGGTATCCGGGTGAAAGTTAAGGTCGCTAAAAACAAAGTTGCGCCGCCTTTTCGGATTGCTGAGTTTGACATCATCTTTGGCGAAGGCATCTCAATTTTGGGCTGCTTGCTCGATATTGCCGAAGAGTACGACATTGTTGTTCGCAAGGGCGCCTGGTACAGCTTTGAGGGCTCGAACGTAGCCCAGGGGCGTGACAACACCATTATCCGCATGAAGGAAGACCCTGAATTTGCAGCGAAGGTGAAGACCTTAGTTATGGCAAAGCTCAAGCCTGAAGAGATTCCCATTGAGCCTGGGGAAGATCCGCTGACTCCGCCGGTTGAGGTGGATGTGGCGGTTGAAGAAGCTGTTGCTGAAGTCACTGCAAAGGCAACGAAAGCGAAGGGACGCGGGAGATCGAAGAAGTCTTAGTGTGTGCCATCAATCACGACGGCTAGGTTAAAACTATCAGCATAAAAAAGAAAGGCGGAGCTATTGTTCAACGATGGCTTCGCCTTTTTGTGTTGGAACCCTCGGCTAGGCAACATAGCTAGAACAGGTTTGTTTGTTATTGATGCGATGAGCCATAAAGCTGTGATAAACGCGACTTAAAGTAATATTAATTACCTGCTGCGTATCTTCTCGTAAGCAAATTTACTGAAATAAGTTGTGAAGACACAGTTTTGGTTTTTACAGCTTATGCGCACCTTTTTGGCAGCAGGTTTGAGTTTGGTCATGGTGATGGGCGGCGCGATGTCTGCGAAAGCGCAAGACATGCAGTCTCTGTTTAACCGAGGCACGACCACGGCAGTCTTTGATGAAGTGCGAGCTGAAGAGATTTGGCGAGAAATGATTCGTCAATTGCCCAGCAACACAGTAGGACATTACTACTTGGGCCTGTCGCTGACAAATCAAGGTGAGTTTGCCAACGCAGAGGCGGCGTATCGTGAGGTGATTCGGCTGAATGATAAAAATGCGATCGCCCACTATAACCTTGCCCTCGTCTTACTTGCCCAAGGCAAACAAGCCGAAGGCGAGGCCGCTGTTTTGGCTGCTGTCAACCTATACGAACAAGATGCGGCTGCCTACTGCGACCTTGCCAATACCCTAGAAGAGCAATATCGCTTTGAGGCCGCAATGGAAGCTGCGAGCAATGCCATTGTGGTCGATGCTGACTATGCCTTTGCCGAGGGGCCAGGGATGGGCGCGGTCTGTACCATGCATCGATTTACCCACACCGCAGGGCTGCTAACAGAGGCAACGATACTCTACCCAAATGAGCCTGAGTGGCAGTATCGATTGGGTGCGGTGCTTGACCGGCAGCATCGTTGGGAAGCCGCGATCTCAGCTTACGAAGCCGCTATCCAGCTAGACCCCACGTACTCAGATGCCTACCGCCGACTAAGCAGTAGCCTGACCCAGGTCGGGAATGATGCCGCTGCTAACGAAGCCTATCAAACGGCGCTTTGGTTAGAGCAAAATAGCATCGCAAATTAAGTCGTCAGCTTTCTTTCTTCGGATGAACCATAGATGTCTTCAGGACTTCACTGAAAAATTCTGCGAAAACAGCAGGTATTTACGGTTTTCGATGATGTAATTAAAGTTTCAATGAATCCTTTTTGACGGGTATGAAGCGACTGCAAACCACCAACTAGTATTTTGCTATTGGTTGTTCACATCAGAAGGGAGAGAGTAAATGTTTGCACCTCGAATAGTGCCTTTTGCGAAGAGTTTTGGAAAAAGCTGCGCTATAGCTACTGGCCTAAGCTTGAGTTTTTTGACGGCCACGAGTGCCCAGGTCTTCACATTCACAGAGATTGCGCGTACAAACGATGCCGACTTTAGTGCCTTTGGGGAAACGGCGCTAAATGATCTAGGGCAAGTTGCTTTTTCTGCTGACGTCGCGGGCGAGAATGGCATTTTTGTTGGTGCTGGTGGCATGGTATTTCCCTTGATTGCGCCTAGTGCAGGGTTCTCAATTGACTCGCTTGACTTTAACAATGTGGGAGAGATTGTGTTTTCCCAGGGGGCTGTGCCTGGTGTTTTTAAGACGAGTGGTGGCGTGACAACCTCTGTGATTACAGGCGCTAGCTCTTTAGGCGATGTTGGATTTGCCGCTGAGGCTTTCTTTTTCCCAAAGATCAACGATGCTGGTGCGATCGCATTTGAAGCCGTGAACTTTGGTGGCGATAGTGATCAGGGGCTTTATCTTGTAGAGGGCGGTGCGATTAGTGTGATCGCAGAATCTCCTGACTTTGATATCTTTCGATTTGATCTAAACAACAACAATCAAGTTGCTTTTGCGTCGCTGTCTAGTTTGGCGCCAGACGGCGACGGTATTTTTATCAGTGAAGGAGGCGCTGCGCCCACGGTCTTGCCAGACCCACTTGGTTTTGGAACGGTCGAGGGCCCTACCCTCAATGACAGTGGGACAGTCGCCTTTGATGTGTTGTTTAATAATGCTGAGGGCGATCCAGTGCAAGGCATCTTCACTCAAAATGGTGAAAACCTAGAACTCATCGTAGATGACTCTGGTGAGCTGATGGGGCTAGGTAGGCCTGCTGTCAATAACAAAGGAACCGTTGCCTTCACTGCTGGTTTTGATACGGGCGGGAGTGCTTTGTTTTCTGCTACCGCTTCTAGCATGACTCGCGTCATCGGGACTGGCGATAGGCTGTTTGGTCAGCTGGTAACTAGCGCCGGACTTACGCAGGAGCAAACTGCCCTAAACAATGAAGGTCAACTGGTCTTCAGCGCGAGTTTTGACGATGGTTCCCAGGGCATTTTTCGCGCCGATCCAGAAGGGAGGCCTGTTCAATCTGTGCCGGAGCCCACCTCGTTGATAGGCCTGTTGGCAGTAAGTGTCGCTATGTTTTCGCGTCTAAAGCGTTCCTAGGAAAATATAGCCGTTTTGATTTAAATCAAAGAAACTGGGTTTTCTCCAAGTGCTGAAAATTTTAGGATGAACTCAAACAAACGACACATCCTCCTAAAACTCGGCAACACTATGCGTCAGCTCATTCTCACTGGTCTTAGTCTATCTGGTCTTAGTCTAGTTTTTCTTTGTTATACGCCTAGCTTAGCCGTCGCACAGACGCGATTGCCGCATCTCTCGTTAGAATCTGTTCAATCTCAACGCCTAAACAATAAAAACGACGACATCGATGCTTTGATGGAACAGGCTGAAGCGGCGGCGGCGGCTGAAGACTATGCCCAGGCAGAAAGACTCTGGCGTCAGGTGCTGCTCGAAACCCTCGATGGTGAAAACCCTAGGATCCTTCGAGGGTTAGGTGCGGTGCTGACCGCGCAAGAAGAGTTCACCGAAGCTGAAGAAACCCTGCGCGCGCTGGTTCGGTTTGAACCTGATGTTGCGATGAACCACTATTTTCTAGCGCTGATGCTCTTCTCTAAGGAGACTTCAACGGGAAACATATCATTGCTAGGGCCAGAATTGAATGATATTGAAACTCATTTACAAGAGGCTGTCCGATTAGAGCCTAATGAGCCTGATTTTCGTAGACTGCTTGTTGTGATTTTGATGCTTAAGCTAGATTATGTTGCTCTAGAGCCACAGGTTCGTGAACTCATTCGCCTTGAGCCAGATAATGAAGATGCCTATGCGACATTAGCGAGTCTATTTTCAAGTAACAGTGTGGAGTTTTCTGTGCCCAAGTACCGCGATGCGATCGCACAATACGGCCCTCGCGCTAGCTTTTACGAACAAATGGCCATCGTGTATGCCAGAAATAACCTCGACGTAGAACAAGAAGCCGTCTTGCGCGAAGCCCTCTCTCATCATCCTGATAATGCTTTATTTTATTCTCGGCTTGGCTATCTACTGACGACCCAAGAACGCTACACAGAAGCTATTCCTCTATTTGAGACAGAGGTGGCGCTAGATTCTTATAGCCCTTACCCTCACCGAAACTTGGGTCAAGCCCTCGAAAACATTGGGCAGCTATCCGAAGCTGAAGCTGCCTATCGAAAAGGGTTAGCCCAAAACCCTGAGCATGAATATAGCTATCTCCTCCTAGCCGATTTCTTAAACGGACAAGGCGAATTTACCGAAGCCGAAGCCCTCTATCGTGAAGCAGCGCAGCTAACGGATCCTGGCGTTCGTGTCTTTATGAGTCTGCAAGCCTTTTTAACGGAGCAAGGCCGTTTTACAGAGGCTGAAGCTCTTGATGAGGTGACAGACTGTGTTAGACGTAGCAATCAGCAACGTCGCTACAGGCCCGATGAAACACCCGTCATCACCTGTGATGTGACGTTAGCTCAATAGCTTTGGGCTTAACAGATTTAGGCTTAACAGATTTTGCCTGTATTACTGCGCAGCGGTTCGCTTTGTTAAGTCGTTAAACGCTAAACGGATCTGTTCTATTCTGCGACGATTGACGCCAAGATCTGATTCACCCATGCGGGCGGCAGCGCGAACCTGTACGACTTTTTCATCTGCGGGAAAGTAAAATTCGGTGTCATCGACAAAGCCCATCAGGCGGCTTTCTGACTGCGCCAAGATGTAGTCATCTGTCTGCTCGACGACTTCGGTACGAGGGACAACGCTGAGAATATTGAGGATATTAGCGCGAGCAATGGTGCGATCGCCCTCATAAAAAATAGGCGGAATCGCATGGTCTGCATCTGCACCCTGACTGACCACGCAGTTTGGTGTTGTTGGGCAGCCTGCCAAGTGACCTTCTGTCACGCCAATATTGTCGGGCCGAGTGCCGGTAAATTTGCCTGCAAGTCCTGGCAGCGTTGCTGTCGTCGGTTGAGCAAATGCGGGTACAGCACTGCCGATGGTGATGCTAATTGAAATGATGGTAGCTAAGGCGAACGTAAAAAAAGTAGATAAAACAGATCTCACAGCGACTGCGCTCTCCTTATATAGTGATGAAAATACTAGAGTGATGACAATGCCAAACGTTATCTAGCCTGACACAGATAGCTAATGATATCTAGCTGCATCCAAAGTCGCATCCAAAGCCGTATAAGAGCAAAGCGCAATGGCAATTTTCGATCCACCACTTCTCGCATTGCCCTGGGTTGCGCTGCCTGACTCGCTCGATACGCTCGGTACATTTGCGAGTCAGCTGCAGGCTTTAATCTCAGCCGCCTTGGCACATCCGTTTTGGGCAATTGGCCTTTTGCTATTGGGCATTGGCCTGCTGCAGCTGATCGCCGATTTGGTCAAACGTGTACTCAAAGCGAGTTTGACTTTTATTGTGACCTTGCCATTAACGCTCAGTCAGTGGGCTTGGAAACGTGCAACGACGCCAGCCACCTCAAAAGCAGACCAAATTAATCAGCTGCTTACTCGATTAGATAACCTGCGAGCAGAGCAAGACCAGGTTATTGACGAACTGAAAACGTTAATGGATTCAACGCCAAAAACAGCTCAAGACACTACGCCTAGCCGCAATCTAGAAGGAAGCTCTGGCGATCTCGCAGAACCGCTCTCTCTTGAGTCCTAACTAACCTGTGCTTGATTTATACGGTAATGGTTCATGCGGTGACAGCTATGCGGTGACTGTGGATTTTAAGTTGAGTTCGACAGGTTCGCCGGAGATGGGTTGAATGATGCGGGTGTTTGAGTTTTTGGCTTTTAGGCGCGATCGCACAGCCTCCACCCCACCAGCCGTCTTCAACGCAGACGAAATAATCCCGCTGTACTCAACCCTTCCCGCCTCTGCCGTGGGCAGCATGACTTGAGGGTTTAGTAAGTCAGCCAGCTGAGGTGCAATGTCTTTGCCCCTCACCACAGGGGCAATTCCCATCAGCGTAATGTCCGCCATGGGCGTAATTACCACGTCCACAGTGCCTAAGGTTTTAAGGTGCTTGGCATCTGGGTAGCCGTGGGGCTCGTAGTACAGTCGCGTGCCCTCGGCTAAAAAGTCAATGACATAGGCATTTTCCTTTTTGGTCGGGCCCACAGGTGCACCCACAAAGGTTTGAATGGTGATGCTAGCCCCCTCTTCGTTGTCTAAGCTGCTAGTATCGCCGTGCTCCAGCGTCGTAACAGAGCGGTATCCAAAAGAATTTGCCACCTTAGCCCCATCCGGCGAAGCCATGACTGGAATGGACTTATCCAGCTGCTTGAGCGTTTCAGGATGGGCGTGATCGGCTAGCCCTTGAGACAGCAAAATTAAATCAATATTTTGTGGAATAGAGAGCGGTTCAGGTCTAAAGCCGCGTACGAGCCAAGGCGCATCGCCAAAGACCAAATCTCCCACCAGCCAGGGGTCGACCAAAATTCGTTTTCCCCCTGCTTCAATCAGCCAGGAGTTTGCATCAAACCAAGTGAGCTTCATAGATGTCTTTATGTAAATTAAGGTCTGCTTTTACTATAGCGGCGCTTAGCTGATGGCGGCTCTGTTTGCGGGCTAAAAGCCTCGTCTACCTTGATGCAGAGCATTTTGCCGTCTCAAAATGAGTGCAGCCTGATTCTTCACCTTGTCTTGATGTATAAAACGATGCTTTTGAGCTGGATATAAGTGCTCTCAGGCACAATATGTGTTTAATTTGACGGGTGAAAAAATGGACTAAAACAAGAAAAACTGTTGCTATGAAAGCACTTCAGCCGTCTTAAGTTTTTCTTATGCTTTTGCAATATTTCGTACACATATTTAGAAGTGTTTAGTATTTTGGTACGTGATCCCCGTATAATTCTTGAATTGTTAAGAAGAGATAAGTTAACCGGATTTCTTTCAAAAGCGTTGCGCAAGCAATCGCTCTGAACAATTCATGCGACAGCAGTCATTCATTAGCTACAGTGCTACCGACGTCCGTAAAGGTCGTCGTAGTAGAGGCGTTAGGGTTACGCCATTCCGTGGTTTTCTTTTGACCCTCCTGTTTTTGGGAGTTCCCACGCTTACATTAGGCACTGTTTGCCTTTCTCTCATCCAAAACAACCTGCGCCTCAGCGAAGAGAACGAAGAGCTTCACTCCATTGCGACAGAGGTAAAGGCAGAAGTCGACTCTCTCGGCGAAGAGATTGACTCTTTGCGTGAGCGAGCAGGCGTCCCAAAGGAAACAGAGGCCGATGCTGACAGCGCTGTTGAGCGTGATGCCAATCTCCAAAGTAAAGACATTTGGTCTGACAGTATTACGAGATCTTCTTTGAATGGGGGTGAGACAGAAACGTCTTCTCGCTTTGCCGATGGTTTACCCCCTCGTGGCGGTCCGGCAAACACTGTAGACCCAGTCGTTTTGCTCAGAGATGTTCAAAGGCAGGTGCCAAAGTTAAACCGTACGCTCGATGCCAGCGTCAAGCCTGCTCTGGAGCAAGCCCTGGCCGAAGAAGCTGCCTATCCTGATGGTCAGCCTGTGGTGGGCATGGTAGAGGTCTCATCTGAGTTTGGCCTGCGAGGCAATCCCTTTGGGGGGGGTGGCTACGAGATGCATGAAGGTATGGACTTTGTAGGTGCCCACGGCGATATCATTGCGGCGACGGGTGATGGCGTAGTGACGCTAGCTGGCCCAAATGGCGGTTATGGCAACACGGTTACCATTGACCATGACTATGGCTATGAGACGCTATATGCGCACATGTCTGAAGTGAAGGTAGCTGTGGGTGACACGGTAAAGCGTGGTCAAATTATCGGTTTTATTGGTAGTACAGGCCGCTCTTCTGGGCCTCATCTGCACTATGGCCTCTACAAAAATGAGCAAGCTATCGACCCTAGAATGCTGCTGAAGCTGCCTGAAAACAATCTGGCTCAGGGGGCTAGGTAGCGACTCCTCTGATTCTGACCCTGCTTAAATCCGTTTGTGTTCGCTTAATTACGGTAGGATCGTTATGGTCTTTTTAGCGCACTGAGCGGATTTAGCGACACCCATGGGTAATACTTTCGGGCATCTATTTCGGATTACGACGTTTGGCGAGTCCCACGGAGGCGGTGTCGGCGTTACGATTGATGGCTGCCCGCCGCTGCTCGAAATTTCTGCGGAAGAAATTCAGGTTGATTTAGATCGCCGCCGTCCGGGGCAGAGTCGCATTACGACCCCCCGCAAGGAAACCGATACCTGCGAGATTATTTCGGGTGTGTTTGAGGGTAAGACCTTGGGTACGCCAATTTCTATTTTGGTACGCAATAAAGATGCCAGGTCGCAAGACTATGACGAGATGGCGAAAAAATATCGTCCTTCTCATGCCGATGCTACCTACGATGCTAAGTACGGTATCCGCAATTGGCAGGGCGGTGGTCGCTCTTCTGCGCGGGAAACTATTGGCCGGGTCGCGGCAGGTGCGATCGCCAAAAAAATTCTCAAGGAAGTCGCAGGCGTTGAAATTATTGGCTACGTCAAACGCATCCAAGACATTGAAGCCCCCCTCGACCCCAATACTGTCACCCTAGAGGAGGTCGAAAGCAACATCGTTCGTTGCCCCAATCAAGACGTTGCCGAACAGATGATCGAGCGCATCGATCAAATTCGCAAGGAAGGCGACTCTATTGGTGGTGTGGTTGAATGCGTCGCCCGCAGCGTGCCAAAGGGGCTAGGTGCGCCCGTATTTGATAAGCTCAGCGCAGACTTGGCCAAAGGCGCAATGTCTTTACCCGCGACCAAGGGGTTTGAAATGGGCTCTGGCTTTGCCGGTACCTATCTCACCGGCAGTCAGCACAATGACGAAATGTATCGCGGTGAAGATGGCACCTTCCGCACCCGTACAAATCGGGCAGGCGGTACCCAGGGAGGCATCTCCAACGGTGAAAACATTGTTATTCGCGTGGCCTTTAAGCCCACCGCTACCATTCGCAAAGAGCAGAAAACCGTCGATAATACTGGCCAGGAAACGATGCTCGCGGGCAAAGGCCGCCACGATCCCTGCGTATTGCCCCGAGCTGTACCGATGGTAGAGGCGATGGTCGCACTCGTGCTGTGCGACCACCTGCTGCGACAGCAGGCTCAGTGTGGCACCTTGAATCCAGCAGCAGCTCAAAGCTGATGACGGGTTTGATGACGGGCCGCGTCCCATGGCAGCCTTGCAGTCTTTGGCAAAAGCTTGAGGCTCAGACAGCTCATGGTTTGAGTGTCGGCGCTTTGCAGTCGATTGAAACGACTGTAGAGCGGGTGGATGACGGTGATATTCATTTTTGTGTGTATGTGCTGGCCAATCTTGCTCGAAAAGAGAAGGCCCGCACACAACAGGGAAAAACAACGCCAGTCAATCCGTTCTTGCCCTACGAAGAAGACCTATACGTCACTGACATTCTAGAGACGCACCTTTGTTTGCTCAATAAGTTCAACGTGGTAGATCATCATTTTTTGATCGTGACGCGGGCTTTTGAACCGCAGGAAAATTGGCTGACGCTGGCCGATTTTGAAGCGTTGGCTTATTGCCTCGGTGAAGTCGATGGGCTGGCCTTTTTTAACGGGGGCACGCTGGCGGGTGCAAGTCAGCCCCACAAGCATTTGCAGGTGCTGCCTCGTCTGGGTGAGATGGCGACTTTTCCGATAGAGGCCATCATCCGAAAGGGCGACGTCAAGCCGTTTGTTGCGGCTGAAACAGTGCTAGCGTCTGATGTAAATCAGCTGCCATCACTGCCCTTTCGCCATGCGATCGCTCTGTTAGCGTTTGAGCCCAATGATGTGCCGCGTAATGCCAAAAAAATGGCGCAGCAGTATCTTTCGCAGTACCGTGCTTTGCTCACTGCCGTTGGGATCGATAGTGAAAACGAGTGGTGCGATACACAGACAGCGCCCTACAACCTGCTGTGTACACGGCAGTGGATGATGATTGTGCCGCGATCGCAGGAAAAATTCGCCGGTATTTCAGTTAATTCTCTGGGCTTTGCGGGTTCACTACTCGTCAAAAATCAGCAAACCCTAGAGGCGCTAAAAGCTATTGGGCCCGTGACATTGCTTGAGCATGTGGGCTATTCGCGCGATTGACTGGCTGGCGATTGACGGATGAATGACTGGCCTATTGACGGACGATTGACGGACGATTGACGGACTTTATGCAGCGTATCCAGAAGCCTGCAGGTCAAACATTCTGGCGTAGAGTCCGCCTTGTTCCATGAGTTCTTTGTGGGTGCCCAGCTCAGTAATGCGGCCCTCATCAAGGACCAAAATGCGGTCTGCTAGGCGAACCGAAGAAAAGCGGTGGCTGATGAAAAAGGTGATTTTGTCTTGAGTCAGCTGGCGAAACTTTTTGTAGAGTTCAAATTCGGCGATCGCATCCATCGCCGACGTGGGTTCATCTAAAATCAAAACCTGAGCGCGACTCATAAATGCTCGCGAGAGCCCAATCTTTTGCCACTGTCCGCCAGATAGCTCCCTGCCGCTAGGAAACAAGTTGCCAAGCTTTGTCTCGTACTGGTCCTCCAGGGTCTCGATAAAATCCGCAATCCCTGCTTTTTCTGCGGCCGCTTGAGTCCCCTTGCTATCGTCAAAATGATCAATCTCTCCAAACCCAATATTCTCTTGAATGCTGAGCTTATAGCGAGCAAAATCTTGAAAGAGAACCGCAATATTTTGTCTGAGCTGTTTGAGATCGAACGCCGATAGCGGGATGCCATCTACACTGATGAGCCCGGTGTTTGCTTCGTATAGCCGGGTCAACAGTTTGACTAGCGTCGTTTTGCCAGCACCATTGACACCGACTACAGCAATACTTTCCCCTGGATACACCTGAAAGCTGATATCTTCAAACACGGGATGGTCACACCCCTGATAGGCAAATCTAACATTTTGAAAGCGAATGCCCTGTTGAATTTTTTGAGGGAACGCTTGAGCGTTTTTGGGGCTGGTGATGCTAGGCTCGAGTGCCAAAAAATCGAAGAATTGTGACATGTGTAAGTTGGCATCGTAGGTGCTAGCTACATTTTGTACACAGCCCGTCAGCAACGATTGTGCCTGACTAAACGCACCGCTATACATCACAAAATCACCCAGACTCACTACTCCTTGAATGGTTTGAAAAATAATCCAAGCATAAGCCGCATAGAAACATAAGTTTGGAATGATGCCGATGGCAAAGCGCCCCATCGCCTGACGTCTGGCCATCGTTTCGACTTCTCTTTTGTACTGGCCGTAGGTGCGCTGCCAGCGAGATAAAATATGTTCTCCTAGGTTAAACAATCGCACTTCTTTGGCAAAGCGCTGCTGCGTAAGCAGCCCCTGAAAGTAAGCAACCAGTCTTCCCTCAAAAGTGTTTTTACGGTTGAGCATAAACTGCTTTTTAGAAAAGCTCACACCCTTGTACAAAAGAGGCAGTGTCGTCAGCAGCAGCAACAATAAGATAATTGGATTAAACCGAATCAATAAGGCCATCAGCCCACCCAAGTTAATCAGCTGTCCCATTAAATTTGTGGCGTAGTCTAGTGCGCGAACCGGATAGCTGCTGCCACTTTGGGTCGCCCGGCTCAGGGTTTCATGAAAGCTCGGTGATTCAAAATGATTTAAATCTAGTCGAATCGCCTGACGCAATAGCTTTTGTGTTGCCGCTAGCGATAGCCTGTCCGACAGTATTTGAGACGCAAAAGGACGGGCTTCCCCGAGCCCAGCTTTCACCACCGAGAGCCCTAGCCTAGCGATGATCAACAGTAAAATCGGTGCCCAAAGTATAGGCGATCGCCCTGCGTGGGTCGTAATCCAATCAATAATGAGCTTATTGACATACAGCAGCATGACAGGCAATAGAGCGCTAGCAACGGTAATGCACACCATGGCAAGTAGCCACTGAGGTGCAGACTGCCATACGAGTCTTAATAGCCGATGCGTATTTTTTAGATTGGTTAAAAACCGAGTATTGGGCTGGGCTAGAGAACGCTGCTTGGGCATTGGCGAGTACGGTTTGAGAAGGCTTTGAAAGGCATATAATTATCAACTTTTATCGGTTTTTAACTAATTGTTTGAAACCAATAAAAATAGATGTCAGCCTACGGTTCTAGTTTTCCTGATTTGGCATGAGAAGCAACGGCATGTAGAAAAAATAGCTGATTCATTCTATTCAATTATTTTGATGCTGAACAATCCGAATAAATACAGTGATATTGGGCCTTTGATTTAGTGATTAATATTAATATCAATCTATTTTATATCAGCGTTTCCATTAGATTTTGATTGATAAAGTCAACTTGTTTTCTGTTAGTTAAACAAGCCTGACGTATGTTCTTTTGTTTGGCTTGACTGCTCTTTATTTTGCGATCGCACCCATGACTGATATCAAATACCCCGTTTGGGATATTGGCTTACCCCGAACTGGTACAACAACCTTTTGCAAAGCTGTAAAGCTGCTAGGCTACACAAAAGTCCAGCACAATCCAAGGTATGAGCATCTGCAAGATTTGCAGGCTGCCTCAGATGCAGGCTGCGTGTTGTATTACAAGTATTTAGACTTTAAATATCCCAATTCTAAATTTGTTTTGGCTTTGAGAGACCTAGACTCTTGGCTAGCCTCTGCCGAATTTATCTACACCAAGTATCCAGCCACCGACAAAGACATTGCCATTTTGCGTCGTATGCATATTTACGAGAGTGTGACTTTCGACAAGGCAAAGTTTACTGACGCCTACTACCGCTATCACGAAGATGTCCGACGCTATTTCAAAGATCGTCCCAACGATTTGTTGGAAATGAACATTGTTGACGGTGACGGCTGGGAAAAGCTCTGCCCGTTTTTAGAGCTACCTATTCCTGCACAGCCCTTTCCCCACAGCAATAAGCGTACAGATTTTTACCCAGAGCCAAAGTCTGCAGCCGCAGCTGACTTGGTGCTGACGTAACAAACAAAGCCTTTGTCAATATTGGCGCTCTCATCAGGCCTATAGGCTTTCACCAAGTCTACAAACGCAGTCTTTTTTTATCCAGTTCTCTTTCAACTCTCTTTTTATCCGGTTTTTTCAAGCCTCTTTTTGTCCAGTTCTCTTTTTCAATAGCGCGTTCCTTCTATAAAGGAGTAGGAATACCCCATGACACTCTCTTCACCACCGCACCCGCATCCTGATGCCAAAGAAATAGCAGCCTCAGATCTCCCCTCAACCGGGCCTAGCAGCTATGCCTTTATGTTTGTCTGCCAGCGTGGCCCGCTAGAAGGCCTATCGTTGCTATTAGCCGCTTCTCTCAAACGATTTTTGCGCTGTGAGCATGAGCTAATTGCCGCTGTCCCGACGCCCGGCGGTAAGTGGGGAAACTTAGACCCAAAGACTTACAAGCTCTTTGGTGAAATGGGTGTGCGCATCGAATACTTTGACAATCCGATTTCGGGCGAGCGATTAGGCGACTTATTAACCAATAAGCTCTACTGTTTTCAACTTCCGACCACCATGGAGAAAACAGTCTTTTTAGATTCTGATTTGCTTTGCCTGCGACCGTTTGTGGGCAATCGTCGGTTTGCAGCTCCTTTTAATGCAGCTCCTACATTTTTGGCTACGGGGCGCAATTGGGAAAGCATCTATGAAGCTGTAGGACTGTCTTTGCCCGATGAAAAGATGTCTCCTTTGTTTGCAGACGATTTGCAGCCGCCCTACTTCAACTCTGGGTTTGTTGCGATTGATACTTCGCTAGCGCAGACTTTGTTTGAGACGTGGTTGGCCTGCTTCGAGCGTATTAATGACACTGGCGTCATGGAAGACAACCTATACTTTCGTGAGCAGGTCAGCCTGTCTTTGGCTGTAATGAAGCTAGGACTGGCCTATGACACGCTAGATAAAAACTATAACTTTTGGGTGAAGGCACATCCTCTCGATGAGGCGCAGCTGCCGTTTTTCTTGCATCATACCTGGCCGAATCCACCTGTTTATCATCAGCCCCACTTGATTGATCTAGTGCGATCCTTAGTAAAGGAATACCCGCTCATGCGGCCTTTTGTTGCAAAGACGCGCTGGAAGTATTATCTACGGCCCGACTGGGTAACGGCGGTGAATCAGAAGATGTTCTCTCAGCGACCTAGGCTGCGTAAACTGTTAGGCAAGTCATTGGCCGATGCCATCGTGTCAGCGTAGGGTATAGCAAAGTAAGGGTGTGAGTAAGACTGCACCCTTACTTTGCTATACCAAAAGCGGCGAATTTCTAGAGGACGGACTCTGCCACTGCCCCTTGTTGCCGGTCTGTAGTAGCGTCGTTAATTCTGCTCTTTCTTTTACCTTTGGAAAGGTCTGTTTGGGTAAGGGCTTGTCTAAAAACTGACATAGCTGATGCCAGGGGGGGGTAGTGCAGGTCTCCCCCTCACAAATATTTAGAGTGAGCAGATCATTAGAGCGACCCGAAAAGTACTGCTTTACCTGGGAGAGATGCTGCTCATAGGTGCGAATGGCGCTGTCTCGATCAAACTCGTAACGTCCGTAGACAGCTTTGCACAGCAGCTGTCGAATGTTCATATGGATGGCATCTTCTGGCCTTTGCTTGTTGGGATCGTTAAAGCAGGGATTATTGGCCCAGTGCTGCTCTAGCGATCGCAGCCAGTCTTGCCGATTGCGTATGGTTAAAATAAATTTGCTGTTTGGAAATAGTCGATCCAGCTGAGGATAAAAGCTGGAGACCGTGATGTCGGCAATGCCGTCTTGCGTGTCTAGCAATGAAAACCGATAGTTACCCGTCGAGAGTTCATGAAAGGTGACAGGATCATCTGGAAAGTGAGCAATGTGCAGGCCCAACTGATGCAGGGCATAGGTCAGGCTTTTGGTGCCTGTGCGGCTAAGGCCAATGCCAAACACTTTCGATGAAGAACTCTGTGTCACGTTGGCCTCTATCCTGTAACTGCGTTTTTCATTAGCTGATTCGCTTTGTGCCTATAATGCCTAAATTTCGTAGGCCGGCACTGCTCCGCTATAACCTCTCCGATATAAAGGTACCCGGCTCACCACAGTAGGTTTTCATAATGCTCCGTAACCCGTGGAGACAATGCACTTTGGGTAAGCCTGTCACCACAAAAAAGCAAGGACATACGATTTTCTGTATGCCCTTGCTTTTCTTGGGTTACTGGCTTATTTATTTTTTATAGCAATCTGCACTAAGCTAGCTGCTCAATGCATTAGGCAGCTGGCTATACCTAGAGCGCTTAGACATCTAGAGCGCTTAGATAGCGGCTGCATCCACACCACACTCGTCAACGAGGTAGCACATGGCTTTGAATCGCAGCATGGTTAGCTCATTGTAGAGGGGGTTGATTTTACACATGGGTGGAATGTGGGCCACCGTGCGATGGAAAACTTTGATGTCCCGCTCAAACGGACAGTCGGCGGGAATGAGAGAAACGATCCGCTGAGCGGTTTTTTCATTCTTGACGGAGATGCCATCAATCCAGGTGCGTAGCGGCTGTAGGATATCTAGGCTTTTTTTGATTTTTGGTAGGGAATGGTCCATAACAACAAGAGCGTTCCAGTGGCTCAGTAGTTTGTAGTGACGGTTAGATCGTAGTGGAGAGTATGAGTGCTGATGGCGTTTGCCTAATGGCGTTTTCGTTGTCAGTTGTCTTGATTGACTACAACAAGATTTCCCAGGTTCTCGGCAAGATATCAGCGGGTTTTACTTTAGGGATAAATGTATTTTTTAGGGGTACTCGTTTAAAGCTTTTGTGTAGATGGACGGCTGTTGCAGCGGCTTCTCAATGACGTTTGATAACGGAGCGTTTGGTACTTTGGGAGTGTTTAGTATTGAGGCTGCGGCCTACGATTGGGCCGGTAGCTCTGCTTGTGATTTTTTCTGTGATTTGAAAGGGTGAATAATATGTCTGTTCTGCTTGTACGTTAGCCATGTATCGCTTGGATTTGCAGTGAGCATGTCACGCTCTTCCAACCGGCATAGCTGTACGAGCTTGGTTTCTTCTATGTTAACGATCCCGATTGCTTTCGCGGGTTCGTAGAGAACATTCTGGCGGCAAATTATGTAACCTTCACATAGGTTAAATGCAAGTTACGTTTATATGTGTTGTTCAGAAGCCTTTTTGCTGTCAAGCGAGATTGTTGTAGTGAGTATAAAAACTCATCTTGTTGTTTGTCTAAGTTGTTATACCTATCGGCTTTAATCTTTTACTCGGCTGAGCGCATAGTGACAAATTCTTCGGCTGCGCTGGGATGGATGCCGATGGTAGCATCAAAGTCGGCTTTGGTTGCGCCCATTTTTAGCGCGATCGCAATTCCCTGAATAATTTCTGCGGCATGGTCACCCACCATATGCGCCCCCAGCACCTTGTTACTCTTGGCATGGACAATGAGCTTCATGAACGTCTTTTGTGTTTTGTCCGTGAGGGAATAGTACATCGAACAAAAGCGAGAGCGAAAGACGCGGATGTTGTCTTTGCCGTGGGCTTCGATGGCCTGGGCTTCGGTGAGACCGACGGTAGCTGCTTCGGGAGTGGTAAAGACCGCTGAGGGGACACAGTCGTAGCTGGTGTGGCGAGATCGCTTGCCGTACAAGGTGTCGGCGAGGGCTCTGCCTTCGTCGATGGCCACAGGGGTGAGGTTGATGCGGTCAGTGCAGTCGCCAATGGCGTAAATGCTGGGTTCGGCGGTTTGGCTGTATTGATTGGTTGCGATCGCACCTTTTTCAGTCTCTACCGCCGTATTTTCTAACCCTAGCCCAGAGAGCATAGGCTGTCTGCCAGTTGCGGCTAGATTGACCACATCAGTCAGAATGACCTTCTCTCTGCCGTCGTTGAGGGTGACACTAACGCCCTTTTGTGTTTTTTCGACAAGGGTCATTTCAGCATTGTTAATGATACGGATGCCCTGCTTTTCCATTGCTCCATGCAGTTCGTTTCGCAGATCTTGATCAAAGCCATTTAGAACCTTTTCCCTCCGAATGACAACAGTGACCTCTGTCCCCAAGCCATTCATAATGCAGGCAAACTCACAGCCGACGTAGCCACCGCCTAGTATCACCATTCTTTTAGGCTGCTCGGACAGCTCAAACATTGCGTTTGAGGCCAGCGCATATTCAATGCCGGGAATGTTTGGCGTTACGGGCTTTCCACCGACTGCGATCAATATTCTCTCTGCAGTGACCTTTTCTGCTCCGAGGGCCACCGTGTGGGCATCTATTATTTTGGCGTTTTCACGAAATATTTTGACCTTAGACTCTTCTACTAAACGCTGGTAGACCGCGTTTAGCCGCCTAACCTCGTTATTGACAGCAGTGAGCATTGCCTGCCAGTCAAAGATGCCTGGCGTTGTTTGCCAGCCGTAGCCTGCCGATTCTTTTGCGTATTTGGGAAAGTGCGAGGCATAGACCATCAGCTTTTTGGGCACGCAGCCTCTGTTGGCGCAGGTGCCTCCGAGCCGATCTCTTTCGGCAAGGGCGACTTTGGCTCCGTGGGTGGCGGCGCGACGGGCAGAAGAAATGCCGCCAGAACCGCCGCCAATCACAAATAGATCAAAGTCATAAGCCATAGTTTACGAGCGCAAATCAATACATTCAGGCTTTTACTATAGCGAGCCTGTAGATTTGATTAGACCTGCCGAAAGGCAGTTATTGTGAGCTGAGAAATCTTTTGATAGCTGGCCACAGGCAACGTCTAAAAACATCAATTGTGAAACGCTAACGAGGTAAAAACTCATCAGACCAGAGGTTTTTGCTTTCTAACCATTTACGATTAAAAATTTTGGACTGATAGCGCGAGCCGCCATCGCACAAAATGGTGACAATGGTGTGCCCTGGTCCCATTTGCTTTGCTAGGGCAACGGCGGCTGCAACGTTAATGCCCACAGAGCCACCCATAAATAGGCCTTCTTTGTAAAGCAGCTGATAAACCACTTTCAGTGCTTCATGATCATCAATTTGGATGGCATCGTCCATAGGGACGCCTTCCATGTTGCCAGTGACTCGGCCATTGCCGATGCCTTCTGTAATAGAGTTTCCCTCAGTTTTTATCTCGCCCGTTTTGACGTAGCTGTACAGGCCGCTGCCCATAGGATCCGCGATAACGCAGCGCACATTAGGATTTTTGTCTTTGAGAAACATGGCTACCCCAGCGTAGGTGCCACCAGTGCCAGTGGCTGCTGTCCAGCCGTCAATTTTACCGTCGGTTTGAGTCCACATTTCAGGGCCGGTGGTGTCGTAATGGGCCTGGCGGTTTGCTAGGTTTTCAAACTGGTTTGCCCAGATGGCGTTGTCGAGTTCGTCGGCAAGGCGGCCAGAGATTTTTACATAGTTGTTGTCATTTTTGTAGGGGACGGCGGGCACGGTACGAACGTCTGCGCCAAGGGTGCGTAGCAGGTCGATTTTTTCCTGGGACTGCGTTTCAGGAATGATGATGACGCACTTGTAGCCTTTGGCATTGCAAATGTGGGTAAGCCCAATGCCCGTATTGCCTGCGGTGCCTTCTACCACAGTGCCACCGGGCTTTAGCTTGCCGTCTTTTTCGGCCTGTTCAATGATGGACAGTGCGGCGCGATCTTTTACAGAGCCCCCCGGATTGAGAAATTCTGCTTTGCCTAAAATTTCGCAGCCGGTTTCTTTGCTAAAGCTATTGAGTCTGATGAGGGGCGTATTGCCGACGGTGCCTACAAAGCCTGATTTGATATCCATCATGTCCTGTGCGTTCTGATGTGCACGTTGCCATTTAACTCTCTTATCCTAATGGGGAACGGCTCAGGCATGAATAGCTACATGAGTAGAAATAGAGCAGGCTGCTGCTAGGTAATACCTGGAAAACAGGCGCTGTGGCATTGGCTGGTACGTAGTGTGTGCGGGTAAGCGGGTGTATGCGGGTAAGCAGATGTAGGCGGGTAAGCAGAGATGTTCTGAAAGATGTCTTGGGCGCGCCATGACCCTATCACCCGATAAGAAATGCGAGCTGTTTGGGTCGCGATCGGATGCGTCAAAAGAGAGTGTGTGGGCTCTAATCCTGTCATGACTGGCGCGCTACGGTTTTTGTTGTCAAAAATGGAGGATTCTGAAGCTGTCTCTAGCTGCTCAGAGGTTAAAGCGGTGCCAGCTACGGTTGAAATCTTCATGCTATTTGCATAGGGGCTCGCTGCCACTGTTGACGATGCCATAATGGATGGCTGTATATTTTGTGGCGTGGGCTTGCCCAATAGCAAAATGCCACAAACTGCTAAGGCGCTAAGCGGGAAGATAGAGGCAGAATGAGTCATGTCTGGGAAAAGAAAGGGTGTAGAGCGCTTTGTATGCTTAAGGGCTGTCGATTTGTGCCGATGAGTGAGTCAGGCCGCTGTAACTTTTGGGGCGCTGCAATATCTATGCAGGTTGATAGAATGCCCGCTTACGCTGGGAGGCTCCCCCGTTTTAGGTAAGGAGACATTGACTTTGCGCCACGAAGAAAGCCGCAGTCGGTTTTGTGACCCCTGCGGCTTTCCTGATTTGATGTTTGTTTAGAGACTGCCTAAAGACTGTTCAAAGACATACTGGCTCAAAAACACTGGCCCAAAAACACTGGCCCAAAAACACTGGCCCAAAAACACTGGCAAACCCAATTAGTTGGCGGAGTACAGCACAACAGGGTCGTTTGAACCGATGACTACCACAAATGGTGCTGTGGTGTTGCCAATGAGGACTCCGGCGGCTGCGCCCCCTGCCACCTCCCACAGATCAGGTTCACCAAATACTTCACCCAAAACGTAGCCACCCGCTGCTCCGATAGCCGCATCCGTAAGGATGGCACCCGTAGAGGTTTCTCTGGGGTCTTTGCGAGCGCGTATTAGCTCGGAAGTCGCACTAATCGAAATGATTCGATCTGCCAGCTCAACTGAGTCTGCCACATAAAATAAGCCGCCTTCAGTGGGTTCAAATCGGCCTCTGATGACTGCCCCGACGGGTAGTCTGGTGCCATTGAGCGTGGAGGCTGTTTGAACGATGAGATCGTAGGCGTAGGACTCCTCGGCGCTGAGATAGAGGGTTTCATCTCTTTCTAGCCGGGTTTGCACAGCCGTACGGCTCTGGGCAACCTGCGTCGGATCATTTTGCGCAGTTGGCGTCTGCGAACTGGGCGTTTGTGAATTGGGCGTTTGCGAATTGGGTGTCTGTGAGTTTGGCGCTCTCTGGGATGAAAATACCTGGGCTTGAGCACCTTGAGCGAGTAGGCCGGAGGCCAATAATACCAGCGCGGATAGACCACCAAAAATTACGGATTTCATAGCAACTTTCCTCAGAAAAAGTCAATAAATAGCTAGAGCACATGCGCTTTATTAACTGATTGAACTGACTGTTGCCCGAGCCTTGCACAAGGTCTCTTGTTCTTACTGTTTGACTCCCTTTTGGGGAGTCGCTGGTCAAAACGCTTGCCGAGAACGTCCTAACTCTTATTTCTGTCTAACTTAATATATCCCGGATTAGGCTCGGATATTCTTATAGGCGTCTGTTCATATCGGCTCGATGGCCTGTTTGGCCATATGAGTTTGGTCTACATGAGTTTGGTCTACATGAGTTTGGCCTGTACGAGTTTGGCCTTATTGGGTAATTCGACTCAGGGCCTCTCCCACTGTCGCCAGTAGGTCAGGGCGCATACCTGCAACAATACCGCCGGCAAAGCCAAACAGATGACCTTCCCAGGAAATGGTTGACTCGCTTGAGCTAGGAACCATGCTCCATAGCTGATTGCCGTACATCAAGAAGACCAGCAGCGCAAAGCCAACCGTCCAGAGGGTAGGGCCAACGTAGCCACGAATGAGCAAAAAGCCGATGTAGCCAAAGATGAGCCCACTTGCACCTAAGTGAATGGCTTCGCGGCCAAATAGCCAGGTGCCTATGCCGCCGATGAGCAAGATGGTGATTGTAATAGCGTAAAAGCTGCTGCCCCCCTGAATGTCGCTCTGGATGAGGATGAACCAGCCCAGAATAATGAATGGCAGCGTATTGGCTAGAAGATGGTTGAAGTCTCGATGGAGTAGGGGTGAAAAGAGAATGCCGACGAGTCCGATGGTTTGCCGGGGACGAATGCCAAAGAGTTTGCTGAGGCCGTTGCCAAAGAAGACTAAATTCATCAGGCTGGCCATCCAGGTCAAAATAACGCTATCGCGTAAGACATCGACTTTGAGCTGCCATTCGGGGTCGGACGTGTACAAAAACAGCACAACGCCACCGAGCGCTACATAAAGCAATAGAACCTGCGACCTAGACTGAAACACGCTGACCTGACCCGTAATCATTAAGAGATGTGTGGGACAATATAGATCGTTATTAGTGGGTATGGCCTAAAAGGCAGGGAAAACAGAATGAAATTTAAAGGGTTTACGGCCTGGTTGGTGGCAGTTTGTGTGATGGGTGTCACTTTGTTGGGCTTTGCTGCGCCTAGCTGGGCCTACATAGAAGACGATGTAGAAATGCTGCTCACCAATAACGAATGCCCGGTGTGCATCTTGAATGATGCTGATTTGCACGATGCTCAGCTGCATATGGCGAACTTAAAGGTGGCATCGCTAACGGGGGCAAATTTGTCGGGGGCGGATTTGAGCAATACCAATTTGATGCTGTCTGAGCTGGTGGGCTCAAATTTGTCGGGCGCTAATTTGACGGGTGCTGAAATGAATGGTGCGCGTCTGCAAGATGCGGTGCTAGAAGGGGCTGATTTATCGGGTGCGACCCTGACGCAGGCAAACCTGGAGGATGCAAATTTGCGTAATGCGCTGCTGATCAATACCGAGCTAACCGCAGCGGTGATTGGGGTGGCAGATTTGAGCGGGGCTGATTTGACGGGTGCGAACCTACGCGGAGTGAATCGTAGCCGAGCCATTTTATGCCACACGACGATGCCTGATGGCGAAGAAGAAAATCGCGACTGTGATTAGATTGTGACTAATAGAGATAGAGGCGGATGAATAGAGGCGGATGAAAGCAGAGTGAAGTAACCAGAGTGAAGCAACTAGAGTGAAGCAACTAGAGTGAAGCAACCCTTTAGCTTTTATGCCTTCAGATACGATGCCAGATATGACCCCAGACATCCCATCAGATAATCCTTTGACTGTATCTTCTTGGCCTGGTTCCACTGATATTCTCCCGGCTCAGCCGGTTGCCTTTGACCGTAGCCATTGGGGCCGCATTCGCCTGACGGGCGCAGATCGGGCGCGATTTTTGCACAATCAAACAACAAACCAGATAGAACAGCTGTCTGCGGGGCAGGGCTGCCATACGGTATTTGTGACGTCTACGGGCCGTACGATTGATTTGGCGACAGTGTATGTATTGCCTGAGTCGCTGCTGGTAATTTGCTCGCCGGGGATGGTGCAATCGCTTTATGACTGGATGGACCGCTATATTTTCTTTTCAGATAAGGTGACGCTGACGAATGAATGCGATCGCACCTTTCTGTTTACTCTACTGGGCGAGCAAGCCGACAAAGTCGCTGTAGCACTGGGCGCCGAAGCCCTAGTTGGCCAAGAAAATTTTACCCATGTCCCTTTAGAAAAATTTTCTTCTGAAGGATCTGTCTATATCTCGGTGGGGAGTGATTTGGCTATGGCGGGCTATACCCTCTGGGGGCCACAGTCTGCTGCGCCGGCGGTCTGGAAAGCGCTGTCGGCAGCAGGGGTAACGGTGGGCGATCGCACCCAGTGGGAGCAGCTTCGCATTGCCCAGGGTAGACCCATGCCAAACCAAGAGCTAACAGATGATGACAATCCGCTAGAGGCCGGTCTCTGGCACAGTGTTTCGTTTGAGAAGGGATGTTATATCGGCCAGGAAACGATTGCCCGGCTGAACACGTATAAAGGGGTTAAAAAACGACTCTGGGGCATTTTGCCGAGTGCGCCTGTATCTATGGGTGCTGTGATCACTCAAGACGGTGAAAAAATCGGACGTGTAACCAGCGTTGCCCAATCAGACTCTGGCGGCTACGGGCTTGCCTACATTCGTACCAAGGCGGGCGGGCTAGATTTACAGGTTGATATTGCAGGCGTGAGTGCTCAGGTAGTGGCGCTGCCCTTCGTTGTGCATGAGTACTATACGGCTACGAATTAATCGGCTCAATCCACCTGCTTAAGGATGAATAATGCCGCATTTCACCATGAAGGTAGCAGACTGTCCTGACTCATGAACTTGATGGGCTCAGTCACTGGGCTTAATCAAAGTGTTCTTGATGGTATCTCCACTGTGCCCTGTTTATCGGGAATGCTACGTGAGATGTATTCTTTCACTACTTAGGAACAGGAATTTAATAAGTTCCAATTTGTCGCGGACCCTCACCCCAACCCTCTCCCGAGGGGATGAGGGCGACGATAGTTTGGATATTATTCGATCTTCGTTCCTTAGAGACTTTTAAGGACTGGGATCTTGAAATATTTCAGAGAGAGATTTCTCTGAAATATTTCTTTAAGGTATCTCGTTAAAACATCTTTCTAAGTAAAACGAGCAGCCGCCTATGTGGTTCACCCCTAAAAAAAGCGATTTACCAAAAAGTGAGCTGCCAAGAAGTAATTGGCAAGAAAAAATTTGGCAGGTAAAGAGTGCCTTAGTCATTGCACCAACGGTGGCGGCTGCGGTAGTTGCTGGAAATTTCTTTGGTCTCTTTAACGTTTTAGAGTGGGAAGTTCGCGATAGCTTTTTTCGATGGCGTCCGTTTGAGGGAACAGATACCGAAATCGTTGTTGTCACCATTGATGAATACGATATTCGTGCAGCAAATGACTGGCCAATTCCAGATGGCATACTCGCTGAGCTGATCAGCAAAATCTCTGAGCAATCACCCCGTGCGATTGGGATGGATTTGTATCGAGATTTGCCCGAGGAGCCTGGTCACGATGAGCTAATTGCCGTTTTTGAATCTACCCCTGAGCTGATCGGTGTGGAGAAGGTGATTGGTAGCCGGGTAGATCCACCGCCAGTGCTAGCGGAGCTAGGCCAGGTTGGGCTGGCAGATCTGGTGCTGGATGCGGATAGGCGAGTGCGACGCAGCCTGCTGACAGCAGAAGATTCACAAGCAGAAGGCCCACGGACCGAAGATTCTCAGACCGAAGATTCTCAGGCAGAAGATACGCAGGCAACCAGCGTGATAAAAGCCGGGATGGCGACTCAAGTGGCCCTACGCTACCTGGCCGAGGAAGGTATTAGCCTGGAGGCGGTCGATGCTGAAGCGCAGATTTTTCAGCTGGGGCAAGGCTTATATCAGCCGCTGCGATCGCAAGAAGCCGGCTACAGCAAAGAAGAAGTCGGTGGCTACCAGATTTTGCTCAACTGGCGAGGCGGGGAATCGGCCTTTCAGACGGTGACGATGGAGAAAGTGCTAACTGGCCAGGTGGACCCGGATTTGATGCGCGATCGCATGGTTTTGATCGGCACAATTGCCCCTAGCACTAACGACTTTTTTGAAACGCCTTACAGCACGACTCTGGGTGTAAAGGGTAGACGGGTAATGCCAGGTGTATTTGTCCATGCCAACATTGCCAGCCAGCTGACCCAAAGTGCACTAAACGGTCGTACAGGCTTAGTGGGGCTGTCGGCTAGCTGGCAAACCATTTGGATTTTGTTGTGGACGATTACCGGCACGGCCGGGAGCTGGTCAATTGCGGCTAAGCAGCAGCGGCGCAAACAGTTTCGGCTGCTGCGCGGTGCTTTTGTTATCGGCATCATGCTCAGTGGGTTACTCATAGTAGGTGCTTACCTGAGCTTTTTATATGGTGTTGTTTTGCCTGTAATTGCGCCATTAACGGCGCTGGCGCTCAGTGGCATTGCCACCACAAATGCTTATCGCCAAAAGTCTCTTAAAGACGCTAATAGTCAGCTAGAAGATGCCAATAACCGGCTAGTGGACTATTCTAAAACGCTGGAAGTGCGCGTAGAAGAGAGAACTCGGTCGCTGGCGGCGGCCAAGAAAGTTGCTGATGAAGCCAATCAGGCTAAAAGTGACTTTTTGGCCAATATGAGCCACGAGCTGCGAACGCCGCTGAATGGCATTTTGGGCTATGCGCAAATCTTGCAGCGCTCTAGCACCTTAGACCCCAAGCAACAGAAAGGTGTTGGTATTATCCACCAGTGCGGTACCCACCTGCTGACGCTCATCAATGACATTTTAGACCTCTCAAAAATTGAGGCCCGTAAGTTAGAGCTCCACGATAGTGATTTTGATCTGCGAATCTTTTTGGAAGGGGTAACAGAGATTTGTCGTATTAAAGCGGAGCAAAAAGGCGTAGCGTTTCGCTCCAATTTTTCTTCGGATTTGCCCGCTGGCATTTGTGCCGATGAAAAGAGACTGCGGCAGGTAATGATCAATCTGCTGGGCAATGCAATCAAATTTACTGATCAAGGCAGCGTGACACTGTTAGTACAGTTAGAGCCAGTACAGTTAGAACCGGCTACCACAAAAGACAATGAGGCTACGCCGCCTAGAGATAAACAGTCTGAGAAAAATACTTTTCAGAAAATTCGCTTTCAGATAGAAGATACAGGCGTTGGGATGACGCCTGCTCAGCTAGAAAAGATATTTCTACCCTTTGAGCAGGTGGGTGAGAATGATCGCAAGGCTGCGGGGACGGGGCTGGGCTTGGCCATTAGTCAGCGCATTGCCGATATGATGGGCAGCCCACTGCAGGTGAGCAGCAGCATGGGGGAGGGCAGTACTTTTTGGTTTGCTCCTGAGCTAAAGGTGGCAACGAACTGGGTTGCGAAAACTACTGATAAAACCCGTAGAATTGTTGGCATTGAATCTGTTGCTAACAGAGCGGCGGTGCAGCCTCAGGTGCTGGTGATAGACAGCCGCGAGCACAATCGTCAGGCGATCGCCCAAATTCTAGAGCCCATTGGCTTTGCCCTACTCGAAGCGGCCAGTAGTCAACAGGGCCTTTCACTTGCCCGTGAACATTGCCCAGAGGTCATTTTGACCGAGCTAGCGATGGCAGAGATAGATGGCCTCACCCTAATTCGCCAGCTCCGCCAGCAGCCAGAAACTGAGAAAGCTGTCATCATTGTGGCGAGCACCCATGCCTTTGACCGTGACAAAAAAGAGAGTATAGATGCAGGCGCAGATGACTTTTTGCCTAAGCCTGTAGACCTTGACCAACTGCTAGCAGCGTTGCAAAAACACTTGAAAATAGAATGGCAGTATCAGGCCGCTGCCAAAGAGGCAGCGGTTGCTAATACTGTTGAAGCGGGAGGGGGTATAAATACGTCTGGCACGGTAGCAGGATTAGTGGCTGCTCCAGTGAAAATTATTCCGCCAGATAGAGGCGTTTTAGACGATTTGTATCATCTTACGATGATGGGCGATCTAAATGGCGTAACGGGCATTCTAAATCAACTTGACACTGAAGATGCTACCCTTGCCGGGTTTACGACAGAGTTGCGAACATTGGTGCAGAGCTTTCAAACAAAGAAAATTCGAGAGTTTATTAAATCATTTGATTGAAATCATTTCTCTAATACCTATTCCTCTAATACCTATTCCCCTAAACCCCCTCCTCTAAACCCATTCCTCTAAACCCATTCACTTGAAATCGTTTAACTGAAGCCGTTTAACTGAAGTTGCTTAACTGAAGTCGTTTAACTGAAGTCGTTTAACTAAGATCGTTTACCCGCTCGACACTATGCAAGAGTCTACTCATAAACCTATACGGATATTGCTGGTAGACGATACCCCCACCAATCTGGCCGTTTTATCAGAATCTATTCAAGACCAAGGCTGGACGACGCTGTTTGCTACCGATGGTGAAACAGCCATTGAGCAGGCAGAATATGCTCAGCCTGATTTGATCTTATTAGATGTGATGATGCCCGGCATTGATGGCTTTGAGACATGTCGCCGTCTGAAGCAAAGTTCGGTAACGGCTGCGATTCCCATTATTTTTATGACGGCGCTCTCAGACTCTACCGACAAGGTAAGAGGATTAAAACTGGGCGCTGTAGACTATATTACCAAGCCTTTTCAGCAAGAGGAAGTCGTGACGCGGGTGGCCCTACAGCTACGTCTGTCTCACATGACGCAACAGCTCGAAAAAAACAATGCGCTGCTCAACCAGAAGGTAGAAGAGCAGGCCAAAACAGAAGCTGCCTTGCAAGCGTTGACGCAGGACTTGGAGCAGCGAGTGGAAGCGCGTACCGCTGAGCTAACGGCTGTATTAGAAGATCTTAAGCAGGCTCAGGTGCACCTAGTGCAAAGTGAAAAGATGTCTTCCCTAGGCCAGATGATGGCAGGTATCGCTCACGAAATCAACAATCCGGTGAACTTTATCTACGGCAATCTACGGCCTGCTGGCGATTATTTCAAGGACTTGATTGGTCTGATAAACCATTATCAAGAGTGCTATCCTAACCCTACCCAAGAGCTACAAGAGCATTTGGATGAACTAGAGATAGAGTTTTTGAGTGAGGATGCTTTCAAGCTGTTGGAGTCTTTAAAGATTGGCGCAGATCGAATTCGTGACATCGTGCTGTCTCTACGCAATTTTTCTAGGTTGGATGAGGCGGAGGTCAAGGCTATAAACCTTCATGAAGGCATCGATAGCACTCTCTTGATTTTGCAGAGTAAGCTTAAGGGCCTCGAGAGCAACAGAAAAATATCTGTTGTCAAAAGCTATAGTGATTTACCCGTTGTTGAGTGCTATCCTAGTCAGCTCAATCAGGTCTTTATGAATGTGTTGGCAAATGCCATTGATGCGCTCGATGAGTATTTGCTCTCTGAGGCGGGAGCCGCCTGTGAGGTGCCGACGATTGAAATTAAAACAGAGCTCACCAGTGAGAATGAAGCCCTCATTCAAATTATTGACAATGGTCCTGGCATTCCTGAGGCGGTCTTGAGAAAATTGTTTGATCCATTCTTTACGACCAAGCCGGTGGGTAAAGGGACGGGGCTTGGCCTGTCGATTAGCCATGACATTATTGTCAATAAGCATGGTGGTAGCTTGTCGTGCCTGTCTTCGCAGGCGTCGGGCACGCGCTTCTTGATTAAAATTCCGTGTAAGCAACCTCAGCAGAAAGCGTCTCTGGGCGCTGTAGATACTATGGCTGCTGAAGTCGCAGTCGCTGCGTCTCTGGTCTAATACTTTGCAGAAAAAGAGCCTGTAGAAGCGGTTACTCTCCACTTAGCCAGTAGAGAATTTCTGCTTTGAGTGCTTTGATATCGCGATAAAACTCTTGCTTTAAAAACTGTCCGACTGCGTCAAAGGGACTAAACGATCCGTTGGCTTCCCACTTTACATCTTGGGCGATGGGCGTGGTATGTGAGCCTTGTAAAATTCTGACGGTTGTTGTTGTTGGGAAGCGTTTGAGCAAAACATCGCTAAGTGGGCGGGTTTGGTCAATGTTGTCGCGGCGAAACTTGAGCAATAGGTTGTAAGGGGTGGGATATTGCTGTTTGACTAGGCCGAGTGTTTGCTTTGGATCAGGCGTGAATTCAAACTGGGTATCGAGCTGAAAGTCTGGCGCTATCTGAATGATTTGCTCTAGTAGCGGAATAGATTTTCGGGCAGGAAAATTATTAAAGGAGATGAAAATATTGCCAGTGCGAGCGATATTTTCTTGGCTACCGATGAGCAGGTGGACTTTGCAGCCCATGCTGTGGCCCAAACCGTAGATGGGAAGCTCTGCCAAGGCTGGACGTTGTTTGTAGAGGTAGGTGAGGCCTTGGGTGAAGGTGACGTGGGTTTCGGCTGCGATCGCACTATGGTCAAACGTATTGACAAAGGGTGTGGCAACCACCGCGTAGCCCTCTTCGTACAGCGCTTCTAGCAGCCAGCGATAGGTTAGGTGCGGAGCCGCTGCGACAAAGGCACCGCCTAAAAAGTGGATAATGCCCCTGGGCCGCTCAGGCACCAAAAACCAGTTGCCAGATACCTCTTGCCAATACATAAGCCCTTGAGTCGCTACTGTTACACTGCTCTAATTTTAGTAACATTGCGCCCTATGTACAGGACAAAAAGTGAATAGCTCTAGCCGTTCGCACTTAGCTTACGCCACTACGAATAGCCATAGCCCTTGTTCTATCTAGCTAAGTGCATAGCAAAGTGCGGAATGCATTCCGTGCTTTGCTGTAGCTGAAAGTCCTCTTGTTGCTGAAGTTGAGCACTGGAACGTAAGGAAACAGCTCATAAAACCGTTTCATCAGATCAATCCGCTCATCTGTGTTGGGATTACTTGCCTCATCGAGCATCATCTAGACCAGTGAAAAGGCGATGCCTTCATGACCTACCCCGGGGGACAGAATATTGACTTGTTGAGCTCAAACATGGGAATTTTGTAGCATTGTGGTTCATCCTCATTTTTGAAACGAGCCTCATTTTTGAAACAGGACGTGGATTCTATCTTTTGGGTTTTCCACCTGCCCACTGCTCGCCGACTATTTTGGGTTCGGCTAGGATGTAGCCTGCGATCGCGCTCAAGTCATCTTCTGTTAGTCCTCGCATCCGAGGGAACAAGTCAGCTCGTTGCATGGAGGGATGAAGCTCGGCCAAAGACCTCAAACCATCGTAGGTCGTTGGATCTTGTAAGTAGTCTACGATGCCTTTTATACTATTGCGAGAAGGGGTTGCATTAGCTATTGACATAGGCCCCAAATCCACATCTGGATTTGTTTTAGTGCCTCCGTCTATATGACACTGGGCACAGCTGTCGTTGAATTTTTTCTGTCCATGCATAAACTGCTGAGTCGTCAGCGTTGTGGATTCACCTGACTCATTTAAAGGGACAGTGAGCGCGGCAGTAGGCATTTCGAGGGCGATCGCGCTGTTCACTCCAGAAAAAGCAAGCACGAGCACAACTAAGAAAATATAGATGGCTAGTGCCTTCGTCAAAATGTTTTTGAAAACGTAAAGCATGTTCTTTCCTCAAAGAGGTTTTGATTGAAACACAATGGACTGAGCATATTGCCGTTGTGGCATCCTGTTGGTGGTTAGCAAATGTGCAATTAAATTATCTCGAATCATCATCTGACGCATAATCTCAACGATGCATGATTGGGCTTGTTCTAGAGAAAGCGTCATGACCTGATCCGTTATCTTCTGTAGCTCTTGTTCTTGCTCTGGGCTTAACTGTCCAAGAATATCCATGGTGTTTTGTCTTTTTAACTATCTTTGAATAAACTGCATGGCTGCAATAGCGCCTAAGAAAAACACGGTAGGGATAGCTAATGCATGTACAGATAGCCAGCGAATTGTGAAAATGGGATAGGTTGTGGGCTGCTCACGGTTAATGTTAGTCATGGTCTTAAATTTTCCAAAAAAAAGAACACTACAAAAAAGAAATCGTCAAATCATTACAGGTTCAATTCGGCTATAAAACTGACCCAATATTTTGACGGGCAGCGCCTCTTTAGACCCAAAATCAGTATCAGAAGGCTGCTGGCTTTCAAAGGACCCTGAAATCTCTCCGGTTGCCTTATTAACGCGGTCAATCTTAAGCACAATACTGCCTTGCGCAATCTCAAAAGACTTATTGTTTTGCCGAGAAAACGCTTCTCTATCGGCCTGTATAGGAATGCCAACAGCCGCATCATAGCCAACAGCCAGTCCTCGCCCCTTGGGATCAATAAAGCTAGAAGTACGGTAGGGCGGCACGTCAAAGTTTCCGGCTAGGCGAGTAGCAGGGCTCAGCGCCTCTACAGCACCTTGACTATTGGCAATTAGGCCTTTGACGGTGAATAGTAGAGGAACACGTTCTCCATTGGGAATTTGCAACGTTACGGGTTGGAAGTCAAAGCCACCTTGCTCTACAAAGGTCAGCTCGCCGCTGGGAGTCATCTGCAGGTCCCCGCTAATTTGATCGAGTGTGAAGCTAGATCTCGTCAGCAGTTTTCCTTCTACAAATCTATCGGCAAATTTTCCAGTTTTCCGTTTGATGGTCGGCGTGTTTTTGACGAAAAATGTGTTGGGCTGTAGGCAGAGGGCTTTTATCCGGTACGTTTGGCCAGCGTCTATAGGAATAGAGTCCATGTTAGTCCCTATTAGAGTTGGACAATCATTGGCTAAGCCACTGCCTCTAATGTCGTCGTAAGATAGAGCATCTGTGGGAATTTTAGTGCTGCTGCAGGCCGTAAGTAGACCCAGAGTCAATGCTAGAATCGCCGCGATAAAAAGCTTGTATTTCATCGGTATTTAGAGCTTGTGGTGAATATTGATGGTGTTTTTGAATGGTCGAAGAGATGCAGTATTTGTTTGCATCATTAGGCTACCGAACTCTGCTGAAGAAGTTATGAAGAGGGCTTCTGAATACAGAGGCTATAAAATAGCTCCCCTAATTGATTATCTGTTTTCACAGGTTCTCCATCTTTGTTGTTTATGGTAGGCACAGCTTCTAGAGTATTGAAGTTTTATTTGCCTTTTACAAAAGCGAGAACGATAGGATATGAGCTTAGTAACAGAGATGATTTTGGGTGCAGATAGCGAAGCTCGCTACCCCGCACCCAAAGAGCTAAGGATTTTTCAAGACTTTGTAAAAACAGGAGAGCAGCGCATTCGGATTGCCAAGGCATTGGCTGCTAACGAACAGCAGATTGTACAGAAAGGTAGCGAGCGGTTTTGGGAGCGTTGCCCAAACACCCCCAGCAATAGCGGCGTTGAGCGAAAAACCAACTCTTGTCAACGAGACCAAGGGTGGTATGTGCGTTTGATTGCGTATGCCATTTTAGCGGGCAGCGAACGTCCCCTAGAAGACATTGGGACGGTGGGCATAAAAGAAATGTACAACAATCTAGAAATTCCAATTCGCAATATCGCAGAGTGTATGCGCTGCCTCAAAGAAGAGACCATGACCCTGTTGAGCGAGGAGGATGCGCAAGAAGTCGCTCCGTATTTTGACCTGATTATTCAGTCGCTCTCTTAGGGCTCTTTCGTCAATTTTCAGTCGTTTCCATCACAGTCATTTTAACCAGGAGACCATTCCATGCAAGATGCCATCACAACATTGATTAATGTATCTGATGCCCAAGGCAAATATTTAGACGATTCTTCTTTAGATGCTCTGCAAGACTACTTTCGCAGTGGCGATTTGCGGGCTAGAGCCGCGATGACGATCAGTGCCAATGCCTCTAAAATTGTCACCAAAACAGTCGCTAAATCGTTGCTGTACACCGACATTACAGGCCCTGGCGGCAATATGTATACCTGCCGTCGGTATGCGGCCTGCATTCGCGATATGGACTTTTTCTTGCGCTATGCCACCTATGCCATGCTCGCAGGCGACGCGTCTATTTTGGATGAGCGCGTGCTAAACGGGCTTAAAGAGACTTACAACTCTTTGGGTGTGCCGGTGGGTGCCACCGTGCGATCTGTGCAGGCGATGAAAGAAGTGGTTGGTGAAATGCTGGGTGATGAGGCTGGTAGGGCCATTGGCGGCTACTTTGACCATCTCTCTTCTGGTTTGAGCTAAGGGTCTAGCTGTTAATTTTTTGCACTAGTTTCTGTTTCACTAGATTCTGTTGCATTGATATGTCGAGATTAGGAGGATCTTTGATGAGTGTGATTACTCAGGCGATCGCAACTGCCGACCGGGAAGTGCGCTATCTCTCTAAGGGAGAGCTAGACATGATCAATCGTTTCTTTGAGGATGGGCCTCAGCGGCTGCGGATTGTTTCTATTTTGAACAATAATGTCGGAGAGATTGTTGAAAAAGGAACGCAGCGTTTTTGGCAGCGCTGCCCGATTACGCCGAGCAACAGCGATAACGCTCAGTTTCAGGCTTCGTGCTTACGCGATCAGGCCTGGTTTATTCGTTTGATTTCGTATGCTGTTGCCGTTGGCGATGTCGATCCGCTAGAAGCTAGCGGCGTGCGGGGTGCTAAGGAGATGTATCGATCTTTGGAGGTGCCGCTGAGGAATTTGGCGGACTGTGTGCGATCGCTCAAAGAAGTCACTTTAGAAATGCTGAGTATAGAAGACGCTGCTGAGGTCGGCCCTTACTTTGACTACCTGATTGCCGGGCTGATGCCCTAGGAGAGCGCTATGACCGATCAAATTAATGGGGGAAGCCCGGTGGTTCACCCACAGCAGTATCACACAGTGCCGACCGCTGTGATTAAAGGCG
>JBCBKQ010000007.1:0-44270 GCA_038521595.1 Cyanobacteria bacterium J06627_28
CCCAAGCGCATGGCTTCGCCCGTAATGCTGGCTAAACCGACCTGTTCTGGCGAGACTAAATAGCCGCCTGTGCGGAAAGTTGCCGAACCGCTAATCAAAGGCAGGTCGTGATCTTCCATGAGATACACAACCAGGCCATTGTCTAGCGGTTCGGCAACTTTCCGCACAGGCGGCTATTTAGTCTCGCCAGAACAGGTCGGTTTAGCCAGCATTACGGGCGAAGCCATGCGCTTGGGAGGCACGGCGAATCATTCTCCCGATGAGCTAAACGAAATGTTAGAGCAGCGGGCCGCTTCGGTAGAGACCTCCATTAGCACCACCTCCGGTAGCGCCAGCTTTTCGACCCTGACAGAGGACTTAGACTCAGTTTTTGAGCTATTTACCGACGTCATTACTCAGCCAGCCTTTGACGAAGAGATGTTTGAGCTGATTAAAGGTCGCACGGCAGGTGGCATTTCTCGCCGGAACGATGACCCGGACGATATTGCCTCCCGCGAGTTTAGCAAGCTTATTTACGGTGAGCAGAGCCCCTATGCTCGCACCGTAGAGTACGCCAACCTAGATGCCATCGGCCGCGAAAATGTGATGGACTTTTACGCCCAAACTCTCGCACCTGAAAACACCATTTTGGGCATCGTAGGAGACTTTGACCCGGCTCAAATGAAGCGCCTCATCGCCGACAGGCTAGGCGAGTGGGAATGCGACGACCTAATGGAGATCGGCATGCCACCTGTGGGCGATCAGCAAAAGGCGGGTCTATTTGTCGTTGAACAGCCTCAGCTGACCCAGAGCTCTATTTTGATTGGTCACATTGGTGGTGAGTTGCGCAATCCGTATCATGCGTCGATGGCTGTGCTCAACGAAGTTCTCAATGGCTTTGGGGGCCGTCTGTTTAACGAGATTCGCTCTCGTCAAGGTCTGGCCTACAGCGTTTACGCCTTTTGGAGTGCCCGCTACGACCACAACGGCATTTTCATTGGTGGTGGCCAGACGCGCTCTGAGGCTACGGTGCCCTTTATTGAGTCGATGTACCGCGAACTAGAAAAGGTGCGCGAAGCGCCCATTAGCGAAACCGAGCTGGCCTTTGCCAAAGATTCTGTGCTCAATAGCTTTGTGTTTAACTTTCAGACGCCAAGCCAAACGCTCTCTCGTTTGATTCGCTATGAGTACTATGGCTATCCTTCAGATTTTGTCTTTAAGTTTAGAGACCAGGTAGAGCAAGCCACGGCTGAGGACGTGCTGACTGCGGCGCAAACGAATCTAATGCCCGATCAGCTCATTACCCTGGTCGTGGGCAATCCTGCCGATATTACACCAGGGCTAGAAACGCTGGGTGTGCCAATTACGCCCCTCGATGTGACGATTCCAGCGCCCTCAGCGTAATTTTTTCCCCTCCTGACTGTCGCGGTATACGTTCTGCAAAAATGAAAAGGCCAGCTCGGTTTCCCGATGCTGGCCTTTTCGATAAGAAACCCCTGCATAACTGCTTGGGGCATCTGGTTTCATATATTTGGTTCGAATGGTTTCATACTACGGTTGACGAATAGCCCTGTCAGTGGATGAAATCACAGCTAAGGCGTGATCTATCAAATAAAGTTTGGACAATTAAAGTTTGGATTCGTCGTCAGTCATCCCAGTTGCCAGTCATATCAGTTGCTAGTCATCCCAGTTGCCAGTCATCCCAGTTGCCAGTTATACAAACAGTTGAGAAAGATAGGGTTGTCCAGGGTGAAGACTGGCAGTTTGATGCGGAAAAATTGATGGATCGTCTGATAGGTGGTTTAGGGTAGTGTGCAGCAGCATGATGGCTTTTTAGCATTCCGCGCTTTGACACACTGCTTTTATTTCATTTTTTATTTCAATTGAATCCGATGGCCATGGAAATCGCGCCCTTCAAAATTAAAAGACTGTTTTTAGATGATGCGCGGATGCGGGTGCGGATTAAATCAGTCACGGCTGCTGCTGGCAATGACGATGATTTTCCGGCATATCTGGTCGTGAGTACTGCGCCGCACAATATTGATCAGGCCATGGAGCCGCCAACGTCTCAGGCTCTGCAAGAGACGAAGCAAGGGTTAGCTGCGATCGCCCAAGACCTCCACCGCATCCAAAAAGATCCCACCATCACACAGCCGCCCGAAATTGTCATTGTCGTCCATGGCTACAACACCGCAGAATCAGGCATTCAGGCATGGTACAGCGACATGTATCGCCACATCGCCCAAGACGACCGCTCTATCCGACAGCGCCGCAACCTCGTTTTCATTGGCTACCGCTGGTCGTCAGAGCAGCTATCGCTTCATCCGATTCAGCTATGGCGAAACCTCAGAGCCTTGCCCGATGTGCCACAGGCCGCTTTGATAGTCGGAATATTGTTTGTCCTTGCCTACGGTGTATGGCCCCTCATTTGGGAGCCCTGGTGGAACAATGGCCTTGCGAACTTTATAGGGCCAGCAATTTTGAATATCGCGGTGGGCGTCTCTGTGATGATTGCCACCTTGCTGCTGCTACGTACTACGGTCTACTTTCGCGATGTGTACCGGGCTATTAACTTTGGCGTGCCCGACTTGACGGAGTTGGTGCGTCAGATTGACCAATCCATTGACGTGTTAAACCGTGAAGACCTCAAGGCCAATCATCCTGACCCGATAGAGGCTATGAGAATTGCCAGCCGCATTGCGAGCGGTGAAGTGCTGGGCGACGAGGCCCGATACGGCAAAATTAAGCTCAACTTTTTGGGCCACAGTATGGGCGGGCTCGTCATTACCAATGTCGTCCGCATTTTGTCAGATGTGTTTGACCGTCGCTCCATTGCGCAAAATCCCATTCCCGATATCGGTCATAACCTCAGCCTGGGCCGACTGGTGCTGGCCTCTCCAGATGTGCCTGTTCTGTCGATTATTTCTAGTCGCTCAAACGGTCTCGCTTCGTCTTTGCGTCGATTTAGCGAGACGTATTTGTTTAGCAATGAAGGGGACTTGGCCCTACGGCTGGCGTCTACCGCTGCAAACTATATTTCCTTCCCAAGTGCGCGGCAGCACCATGGCCATCGCCTCGGCAGTGTGGCGCTGACAAAAACAAAAAAGCAAGGCATTATCAATCTGGCCTCTTTGCGGCGGTATTATCCGATAACACGTCCGCTCGGGGAGGCGATTTTGACTGATGATCAAGATATTTTGAACAGTTTATATATCACCCATAGCTCAGGCAAGGGAGATGGCTATCTGTCTTTGGGAGAGCTGTTTTCGAGGGAGAACAACAAGGAACAGCGGGTGAGTTTGGCGGACTTGTTTACCTTTTTTGACTGCACAGACTATCGGGACTACAAGCTATTTTTGGATGCCAATGGTCGGCGCGATCGCACCCAGAAAAAGGTCGGTCTGCTCACCCGCGCCAAACAAAAAAAGCATCTCGCCCTGTGGGACTACATCGAAATGATTTTTCTGTGCTTTCGTAAGCGACTAGACGTCCATGGCGGCTACTTTAATGGTGAATACAGCCGCCAGCTAATGTATCGCTTGGCCTTCTTAGGCTTTGACGGTATGCTACGAGCGCTAGATGCCGACAGTGAAGCCTTGGCGGCTGCGCCAGATGATGACCCCTATGTGCCAGAGCGATCGCTCGATATGTTTGATCAGCGCTGTATGGACAAAGGCATCCAGGTTTACCTGTCACCGCTGCGCTACCGAGTAGATGTGCAAGGAGCTGACCTGTACGCCACCAAAGAAAACATCATGCGCACAGTACAGCCCGTGTCTCTTTCGCAGGAGGTCTCAGAAGAGGTGGCCAGTACTATTCCCGAACAGCCCGCGCCTGAACAATCAAAGACTCTAGCAGGTTAGACATTTCCTCTGCTTGGTTCATCACCATCAGGTGGCCGCTGCCTTCGATGGCGTGATCGGGCTGTACAAACCGATAGGGAAAGATGCGATCGCGCTTTCCATGAATGTGAACAACATTGCTTGGCACCTCATCATTTTGCCAAACAACAACTCTGTGCAGCGCCCACTTCAGAAAGCGTGGATCCGTCTCTATCAAGATGGTTTTAAACAGTGCGCGCTGATCTGTTCCTTCTGGTGAAAACAGCCAGTACGCCAGCCAGTAAAACGCCCACAGAAGGCTTTTGAACGGCAAAATGCGATGAATGGGAAAGACTCGAAATATCTTGAAATAAAAGGGCACCTCTGAGCGATTTTTCACACTCGAAAACAAAATAATCTTTTGCGCATTCAGCTGCTTTGCCAGCTCTACTGCAATCATGCCACCAAAAGAAAGCCCCGCAATGATTGGGTTCTCGTCTTTTATTTGCTCCGCTAGCCGCTCCGCATAGCTTTCAATAGATTCTTCTTTCTCTGGTGCGATCCAATAGATATGTACCGGACGAAAGCCATCGCATCGCAGCCATTGAAAGATTCGCTCATCTGCACCTAACCCACTAACAAAATAAATGGGCTGCCGCTTGTCTTCCGGATCGAGTGCTGTCGTATCGAGAAGGGGCTGTGCCAGGTCGTCCGGGTGAGGCGTGGCTTTTGGGGCTGTTTCTTCGGCTGTATTTTTAGCTGTTTCTTGGGCCTTGCTATCAGACACGTTTATTTATCTAACCTGTTACTGGTCTAATCTGTTGTTTATCCAATCTGCTAAATCATCTAAACTGCTGAAGTCTAGCAGGTCTGCACTCAATGCTTCTAAGGCTTCTACGGATAGGGTACGAATCATCGCCTGTGTCTGTTCTGGCAGAGTCCCAAAGCGCTTTTCTAGCAGTCGTAAAATCAACTTGATTGTTGCATCTTTACGACCTTCCGCTCGGCCTTGCTCTAGGCCCTCTTCTAAGGCTTCTTCCTTTGCGGTATCGATGACATTTTGCATGTCTCGGTAGTATTTCAGACTATTTTCGTAGGCATCTTGCTCATCTAGCGAGAAGTTAGCCAGTTCTGCCACTTCAAACAACCGCCTAAAAGTGCCCTCGTGCATGACTTCAGGCGGATCTTGCAGATCTGGGAGATGCTTCAGTAAAAAAAGCCATTTATCAAAATGCGTTTCTAGCTGGTCAACTGTTTTTGTAAACTTAGGCAGCTCTAGATAGATAAATTTCAGCTTGTCATAAAAGACTTCGCAGTTTTGGTTTTTTAATTCAACCGTATGCAAAATCGTGTCGTCGTCTTTGTGATCGTCAAAGACAAAGTCTAAAATACCGACGGTGTAAATCGGAGAGAGCTTATATTTCCAGTCGCCCTGCTGGGCCTGCTCCTGAATGGGAAATGTGGAATAGTAAACGCTACGATCTTTAAAGAAATTTTGCTTGGCTTTTTGCATCTCGACAATAAACCACTCGCCGTTCTCGCTCTTGCAGTAAATATCGAAGATAGCTTTTCGATCTATCGCGGTGTTGCCGACTTGTTCACTATTGCGATAGCTCAAGTCGCTGATGGTATGACGCTCTGGCAGGACAACATTCAAAAAATCAATCAGCAGTGCTTTATTTGGCTCCGTACCAAATAGGCGCTTGAAGCCGAAGTCGGTTAGCGGATGGATATATCGTTCTTTGCTTAATCGTCTACCAAACATGGGCTGCGCCGTCTTTTCAGACTATGCCTTTAGCTTAGCAAATGGCTAATGTTGACGCTTTGAGAAAAAGCATAGGCTGCTGTACAGGTGAAAGGCCAAGTCCCAATCACTGGGTGCACGGCGAACAATGTCTAAATTTGCTGGGATAAACGGTAGAAGATTGATAAATTCCAAGCAGCCTTTGCCAAAGCGAGAAAAGTCATCTTGAAGTGTGTCAGTGCCTGGCTGCGTCACCTGTTCGTGAATTTTGGTTTGCAGCGTATTCCACTGAATGCGGCTGTTGAGTTCGTTGTTGTTGCCTAGGGCGGTGCTCTTTGCGTATTTGTATAGGCGATCGCACTGCCGCAGCACAATTTGCCGACCGGGCAGATGCAGGTCCACGACTTGGGCATAGTCCTGCACCTTTTCCTTGTGCACCAGCCTGCCACGGTTTCCCAAATCAATCACCTGCTCAAAAATGGGCAGCTGCCCCCGTACGCGCTGGGTAACCTCATGCCAGCCGAAGTTGATTTTACCGAGCTGTCCATCGCTGTTTTTACAAATAACGCTCGCTTCTGGCTCCAGGGCTTCAAAGTACTCCACCTGAAACGTCTGTAAGCCTCTAATATCAGCGGCCTTGGTGCAGAATGTCGGCAGCTGTGATTTGCTCAACGTGTCGGCATAGTAGCTAGCCTCTCCCCAGGAAATAACGCGGGCAATGCGAAAGCCAGCGTTGGGCACTTTCATGCGAGCGCTGTACGCATCTAGCTGAAAGGCTTGAGCCAGTCCTGTGATCGCACTTTTTCGATTCGATGCTTTGGGTGCTGCAATCGTCAGAATCGTTGTCTCCAGGCTCCCCCCCCCGCTGCGAGCCTGCTGTAAGGCTGCCGACTTTTGGGCTGCTTGCTGCGATCGCGCCTCCTGCTGCTGCGCCTCTAGCTTTTGCTCAATGCGCTGCACCCCAGCTCTAGCCTGACTCATCAGCTTGCTGTTGGTCGTGCTCCTGAGTAATTTCAGATAGTTCTTCTCAGCCGCCTCTAGTCGATTTGTGCGCTCCTGCAGTTGCGCAGCATAAAGTCGCAGCAAAGGACTTTTCGGCTCTTGGCTTTGCCACTGCTTGAGCAGTCGGCTCACTTGCTTATAATCACTCGCTGCCAATGCTGCAACGACCTGAGATTCCATAACCCTTCGACTCTCGATACGCTAGCTATAGCAATCTGCACTAAGCTGGTTGCACCTAGTACAGCTACAACCCTTATTCTATAAAGCTTAGTGCTCAGCAGCGGTGAGACCCCGCGTCGCCTCGCGGCGCTAGGGAACGCTCACCAAGACAAGCTGCTCAATACATTAAGCAGCTTGCTATAAAAAGCCTAAGACTACTGCTAGCTTTCCCGATTTAGCCGTTATCTAGAGCAATCGCAGTTGGCGTATATCTTCCTCCTCTGTGTCATTCGCACAGTCTTCTTTAGAATCCAGCCCTGCTCCAGGCGCAAGGATGCCATTGTCTCCGTGGGGGTCTTTATTAAGCAGGCCTTGGGCAGCTTCTAGGATGTCAGGTGCGATCGCATCCAAGTCTGTCCGGTTGTCCAAATATGCCTGCAACGCCGTCATCGGCAGCAGTGAACTATCTACCCCCAGCTCCGGCAGTCTTGGCCGAGAGAGCTGACTCACCAGCTGCGGCTGAATGCTGTAGCTATGTGCCATTGACAGCGCCTCACTCAGCTCCCCATTATCAATAAAATCCACCTGATCGGCGCGGGCCTGATAGCTCACCCGCACAACCGCCTCTTCTAAACTCTCCTTTTCAATCTTGGCCAATAGCTTTTCTTGCGGATTGTCCGCCTTCGTCAGATCGACCTCTATCGTTTTAAATACCCTTGCGGGCAGCGGATGAAAAGTTGCTTTCACCTTTCCTTTCTTCACATCCACCATCACATAGCCCTTGTCTTCTTTTTCCTCACTAAAGTCGACCCGCTCAATGCTGCCCGGATAAATCGCTAAAGGAGACTGACTCACCTCCTGATACTTGTGCACATGCCCCAGCGCAATATAGTCAAAGTTCTCCCGTGCCAAAATCGCCATCGGCACCGTAAATCCTTTGCCCACCGCTAGAAAGCGCTCTGCACCATACCGCGCTGTATCTGTCATCAGGTGCGCCAATAAGACTGTTGGCACATCGTCATCGAGTTTGCGAATTTCTCCTTCTAAAACAATGCGCAATTTCTCCAACAACAACTCTCCGACCTCACCCATCGAGAGTCCCTGCGTTTCTGGCCGGGTCAACAGCGTCGAGCGAGTCAGCCAGGGCAGCGTAATTACTTGAATCGAGCCGTTTGCGGTTTCTATGCGATGGGTTGTCAGCGTATCGCCCACGATAAAACCAGGAACGCCCAGCGTGCGATAGATGCAAAGGCTAGCACCGCCTGCGCCTTGAGAATGCTGATCGTGATTGCCTACCAGCAAGACAGTGGGAATATTTGCCGCCACTAGTCGGCAAAATTCTCCTGCGAAAATTTGCTGAATATAGGGAGGGGGCGTCGCATCTGGGAAGGCGTCACCGCCAAAGAGAACGAGGTCTACTTTTTGTGCGATCGCGCTGTCTACACACCGCTTTAGTGCCAGCGCAAAATCTTCTAGCCGCGTATTTAGCCCCGTTTCTGGATTGATTCGTCCATGGCTAAACCCACTGCCCAAGTGGATATCTGACAAATGTAGAATTTTAACCATGAATGACCGGGCCGAGCATCAGCGGCGTTACGAGCGTTCTGTAAGCATACGGTTGACTCAAACCAAGGCGCAGTAGCCAATCAATCAACCAATCTCAGTATATTTGTTCTGGTCAAAAAGTCTAGTCAGCCATGATTGATATAGGGTGCAAGTCAGACATATCAGTACATTTAACGACGTTTAGCACGACATGGTTTAGCACAATCCGCTCAACTTCATAGCCAGTCCCAGCTTGCCGGAATCCCTAAAGTTTTGGGGAAATTCATGTTTACTGATAGCAAATGACGGGCTTCATTTCATTCAGTTATACGCTTCATAAATTCATTGCGATTGTGAAAAAACGGTGAGTATACTGCATTTAGCTGAGCGAACATTGCGTTCGCCGAGCCCTGAAACGCCACCGTAAACGCAACTGTGTCCATAAGCATCTATCAAGCTGTTATTACTGTTTAAGTTGAGCAGCTTTTCATTAAACCGCTTTCTTTAAATTCCTACTCGCTAAGGAGACAGGCATCATTCCTGAACGTGATGTGCCAATGCCGCGAAGGTCGAGTTTTTTGTAATCTATTTGTAATCTAATGTAGCTAGTTTGTCGTCACTATCAACAGCATCTTTGTTACTCCTGACTATGTGTGCCAATTAGATTATTTCAAGGCCTTAGCTACTCCTACCACCGATTGCTTTCGCTAAGTTTGAGCGTTTATCCAAGTTTCGTAAGCGACCGAAGTCTTTATTTCACAGTTTCTTACTCTCTAAGAGAGAGACTTCAAGTTTTCTCTTCATTAGTGAGAGAAGTGGAATAAGGACAGCAAAAATTTCTATTGTCAGCGCATTTAGCGCTGACGCTTGTGGGTTAGGAAGATCAATTCTCTAACGTATTTCTAACGTACAGTTTCGCGCAGCTGGCTCATGCCATCGCCTGCTTGCGTGCTGCTTTGTGGTGTGTGTGCAAGGCTTTTTTTGCCCTTGGTCAGGCATTCAGCAAAGCAGCAAAATCTACAGTTTTTATCACGGAAAAGAGATTTATGCAGAATAGTGCATTTGAACAAGAAGTTCTCAGGCTCACAAATGAGTTTCGGCAGAGAAATGGCCTGAAGCCGCTTGTTATTGATCGGAACCTCGATAAGGCCGCCGACCAGCATAGTAGAGACATGGCTGAAGAAAATTATTTCAGCCACACGGGTCAAGATGGCTCTAAGCCTTGGCAGCGAGCGCAGCGAGAAGGCTATGAAACTCGCTTTGTCGGAGAGAATATTGCGGCCGGTTATCGCACTGCCAAGCAGGTCGTAGATGGCTGGATTAATAGTCCTGGGCACCGGGCTAACATGCTCAATAAGGACTACAACGAAATTGGCATTGGCTATTTTGAAGAAGCCAATGACCGATACGGTACCTATTGGACTCAGGTTTTCGGGAAAGGGACGATATCAGAGCCCCGTCCAACGGCTCCGAGCCCGGCACCAGAGCCAACACCCACACCCAAGCCAATACCCAAGCCAACGCCCAAGCCATCGCCGACGCCAATACCTGCGCCAAATCCTAATCAAACACTCATCATTGGTACTAACGGCAACGATGTGTTGAAAGGAAACGGCTTGAGTCAAACTTTCAAAGCTCGAAACGGTAATGACCGCGTGAGTGCGGGGGGTGGTAATGATCGCGTGTTGGGCGGTAACGGCAATGACGTGATATTTGGTGAAGGTGGTAATGATCGTTTGCTAGGAGGCAACGACAACGACACTTTGTATGGTCAGAGCGGTAAAGATGTTTTGCTGGGCGGTAACGGTAATGACAACCTAAATGGAGGCAGTGCTAATGACAGACTGCTGGGCGGCAGTGGCCGCGATCGCCTCGACGGCACTAATGGCTTCGGGCGAAATGAGCGCGATATTTTGGTAGGTGGTCGTGGTGCTGACGTGTTTGTCTTAGGAAACCGCTTTAGAGCCTACTACAACGATGGCCGCTCGAATACCATTGGTCTAGAAGGGTTTGCGATGATTCAAGACTTTAGGCGTGACGATAAAATTCAGCTGCACGGCAAAGCGTCTGACTATCGCATTGGCTCTGCGCCCCGGGGCGGTAAGAATGCGAGTGGCATTTTCTTGAAGACACCTGGCCAAGACGAGCTAATTGCCATTGTCAAAGGCGACACAGGGCCTCTAAACAGTCAGTCATTTACTTTCGTTTAAGAGTGGTTGGTTGCATAGTGCCACTCAAAACAACGACTGACTTGTTTTGAGTCAATAGCGTTTCTTACCTTTAGTTAGATCAAAAACAGCTGGTTAAATCAAAAACAGCGCTGAACATTCTATTGCTCAGCGCTGTTTTTGATCGTTGTGTATCGTGTCGAAATTCGCACACTCTGCTGCTGTGCGTTTATCCTATTGAACGGATAGCTAGTCAGTTCGTACTATGTCTGAGTCTCCTCTTCCTGCTGCCTCTACTTATGATGAATCAGATTTTACAGGAGATGAACAGCCTCATCTTGCACCTGCTAAACCGGCAGCGGTGCCTCAGCTACGGCCCTATCAGGTGCAGCTCGTCAATGACCTTTACCACGAGCTAAACCAAGGATACAAGCGGGTTGCCATCATCGCAGGGACAGGTGCAGGCAAGACAATCATCAGCGGCCAAATCTGTGCCCACGCTGAAGAAGCCGGCAAGCGGCTGATGTTTTTAGTGCATTTAGATGTACTCGTGGGGCAAACCTACGAAAAAATGAAAGCCTTTGGCCTTCAGTGCGGCTTTATCAAAGCAGGCTGGGAAGAAAATCGTGATGCGCCTATCCAAATTGCCAGCATTCAAACCATGGCCAAGCGCCGCTGGTGGCAAAAGTGGCCTGCCGATGTTGTTTTTTACGACGAAGGTCACATTACCCTCTTTAGCCAAGTGGGTAAAAAAGTGATGTTTAAGACGCATCCCGATGCTGTTCATTTGGTGATGACCGCGACACCGTTGCGACTGGGAAAAGAACAACTGGGAGACTATTTGGAGACTTTAGTGTCTTCTCCATCGCCGAGTGTTTTACAGGAGATGGGCTATCTCTCTATGATGAAGTACTACAGTATGCCAACAGATGGTATGGCTGATCTAGAAGAGGTGAGAACATCGCGGGGAGACTATGACGAGAGAGATTTGAAAAATGCGTGCGATCGCACAGAACTCGTCGAAAAAATTATTGAAGAATGGTTTCGCATTGGCCGAGGCAAACGCACTATCGCCTTTTGTGTCGATATCGACCATGCCAACCACGTCGCCGAAAAGTTTCGCCAGGCGGGGATACCCGCCGACACCGTAGACGGCAACACCGCTATTAAAGATCGCAAAAAGCTCTATCACGCCCTAAAAACAGGCGAGCTTATGGTGCTCACCTCCTGCAACGTCATTAGCATCGGCTTTGATGAACCCAGCGTAGAAGTTGGCCTTATGCTACGCCCGACCAAATCGAGCGCCATGCACTTTCAGCAGCTAGGCCGCGTCATGCGTATCTCACCACAAACCGGCAAAAAGTTTGGCATCATTCTCGATCAGGCTGGTAACCTACAGCGTTTAGGCTTTCCAGAAGATATCGAAGACTATTCTCTGCCGACCCGTCAGACCTCAACTGGCGGTGGCGGCGTTGCACCCACAAAACCTTGTCCTGCCTGCGGTCGAATTGTGCTCTCTTTTATTGTGAAATGTCCAGACTGCGGTCACAAATGGATTAGCGAGCGACCTATCAATACAGAAGACATGGTCGAAATCTACTCAAACGCTCAGGCTAGCCAGATTAAAGATGTACCCACTCTTATAGATCTGTACCATGGCCATCGCCGCCGGGCCTTCAAGCAAAACCGTAGCCCTGCCTGGGCAGATCGCGCCTTCTTTGACCAGTGTGGCCGTCAGCCTGGAAAAGGCTGGTGCTTTGGCTCTCTCTTTGGTGCTAGGCCAAATTGGGACCAGCAGTTAGCTATTGTAGACTACCTGTACGATAGCGCCCGCCGAGGTGGTGGAAAACCCGGCGACTGGGTCATTACCGAATTTGAGAAAGAAGTCGGTCCGGGCTCATGGTTTAAAATCTCCCAGTACAAAAGCAGCTTGCAGTAATGCTGATTTGCCTTTTGACTAAGCTTCAACAACATAGTTCAGCACTAGCTCATCGCCAGGAATGCCACGAATGCCCCAGTTGTGCTTGGGCTGTTCGTACATCACAATCTCTACGTCATTTTCTGCAATGCCAAGCTGTTGATAGATTCTCTCAAAAATGAGACGAATCAGTTTCTTCTTTGCCGGAACAGATCTACCCTCAAACATCACAATTTCAATCATGGTGTACTGCTCTGAGCGATCTTCTGGGTAGTAAAAGTTATCTGCTTCCATTGGAAAAAATCGCTGAAAACGTTTGTTCTCTGGGGTGCCAATGGCCTCTTGGAGACACCCGTGAATAATATCTGACAGCTTTGCTTTGATGGGATTTAAGGACTCCGCACGTCCCGTAATTTTGACCTGCACCATTGACTTTTTCGTCCTTATTTTAAAAGCACAATTGCCATACCGTCTCGATTGTATAGCGATATCTTTTCGGTCTGCATATCTGCTATTCGGTGTACCTAGAAGTGTTTGGAGGCAATGCCGTTACCGTTTTTGTATCGGCGCAAAAAGCCTCGGTTTCTACCCCTAATCTGTAGAGACACGACTAACCTACAACCCTAGTGAGACGGTTATGACAACTGCAACGATAACAACTGCAACGCCCTTTGCTCAGGCTCCTTCAGCGTCTGCTGGCCGCCTATTTTCGCCCTTACCTACAGTTCACTCTGTCGATGCGCCAGCTAAAGCTGTTTCAGCCATGTGTCAAGTGCTCAATATTCGCTATGAGCTGAGCCCTATTTCTTCGACGACTGGCGTTGGACAGCTCATGAGTCTATATCGCGAAGGCCGCAGCGTCGCTGGCTATGAAACGATTGATCAGTTCTATCGTGATATGGCTGCAGAAGGCTGGCAAATAGATTCCATCAGCCAAACGCGCAGCGGCTCACTGCACTTTGCCGTGATGAAGAGAGAACTCTAGCACTCGGTTAAAACGACACTATTAGAGATATCTCAAATAGGCTTAATCAGAACTCAGCTTTCGTGATGCGATGAACATTCTACTTATTCACGGCCTGGGCCGGACGCCGCTTTCTCTGTGGGGCCTTGCCAACAAACTCAAGAAAGCGGGGCACCATACAGAGTTGTTTGGCTACGCTACGGTGTTTCAGTCATTTGATGACATTGCTGATAAATTGCGCGATCGCCTCCGTACTCTTTCCAAGCTTGGCCCCTACGGCATTGTTAGCCATTCCCTTGGTGGCGTTATCACTCGCGCTGCCCTAGCCGCCATCGACTTTCCACCGCCTGCCCATATTGTTATGCTGGCACCACCCAACCAATCTCCCCTCGCCGCCAGAGTCGCCAACAAACTATTCCCTTTTCGCTGGTTTGCAGGTCAAAGCGGTCACAATATGGCCACCCCAGCCTTTTATGCTCAGCTGCCTGCACTGAGCTGTCCTTACACGCTGATTGCAGGTGTCATGGGCCCTACTGGCTCTCTCAGTCCATTTGCCAACACCCCAAACGACGGCATCGTTAGCCTAGACGAAGTGCGCATGAAGCCTACCGACGAAGTGATCCAGGTTTCGACCCTACACACCTTCGTTATGAATAACCCAAAGGTTCAGCAGGTTACCGTTGCTGCCTTTACTTGACGCATCCCAGCCTCAACCATCCCAGCCTCAACTATCCCAGCCTCAACCCAGCGCAGACTCAACCCAGAGCAGACTTAACGCAGCCCAGCATCTTCGGGAAGCCCCAGCATGATGTTGAGATTTTGCACCGCAGCGCCAGAGGCACCCTTTCCCAAATTATCTAGGCGTGCTACCAGCAGTGCTTCCTGCGTGTCGTCATTGGCAAATACAAACAGCTGCACTTCATTAGTCTGGTTGGCATTCTTCGCTTCTAGAAAGTTGCCATCTCTTAGCTGAGTACTATCGCCAAAGGGGGTTACCTGCACAAACGGCTCATCAGCATAGTGTTTGGCTAGCTGGGCATGTAGCTGCTCTCCCGTCGGCGGCTGGTCGAGCGTCCACAGAGGAAGCGGTACCTGTACCACCATGCCTTGCTCAAAGTCGCCAACTGACGGCACAAAGAGAGGCGTGTGCGCCAAGCCCGAATACTTCTGCATTTCTTTGACATGCTTATGGGCAAACTTAAGTCCGTATGGGCTATAGGGTGAGACCGATTCTGTTTCTCTCGGATTTTGTTCACGAAAGCTTTGGTACTGAGCAATCATCTTTTTCCCGCCGCCCGAGTAGCCAGAAATCGCATTTACCGTGGTGGGGAAGCTAGCGGGCAATAACCCTCCTGTCACCAATGGTACCATCAATGATAAAAAGCCCGTCGGATAGCAGCCGGGATTGCTCACTCGACTAGAGGTCGCAATATTTTCTCTCTGGGTTGCTGCAAGTTCTGGAAAGCCATAGACCCATCCTGCCGCTGTGCGATGCGCGGTGCTGGCATCCAGCACTTTGGTGGTGGGGCTGCTCACCCAGCTGGTTGCCTCTCTAGCGGCATCGTCTGGCAAACACAAGATGGCCACATCAGCCGCATTCAATAGCTTTGTGCGCTCATCGGCATCTTTGCGTTTGTCGGTGTCAATGCTAATAATTTCTAAATCGTCGCGGCCAGCAAGGCGTTGATAAATCTGTAGCCCGGTCGTGCCTGCTTCACCATCAATGAACACCTTAGGAATGGCCATCTGTGCTCCCCTTTGCTGCCTTTACAGCGATCGCGTTGTTGCCTTCTCCATTTCACATGGCTTTTGCACTTTGCTCAAGGGCAACTTTGGTACTTGCTGCTGGGTGCGGTTTGCTTATCTGGCAAAAGAATAGGGCGCAACTGGGGGTGAACCCGCATTTTGCCTCTGGTCAGGACGTTGACTACTGGGCTGTTTGGCAACGTTGATCTGAGTGTTTTCGCTGCTGGACTCTTCTATTTCTTCAGTGCCGGGCATCGAAATTTGGCTGTCAATATCTGGATAGAGGGCCTGACACTCTCGAAAAATTTCGTTGGCAATGGGAGAGTATTTGGCACGGCGATTGAGGCGTAACAAAATTGTTTTAAGGCGATTTTGGAGCGCCTCTGAAGAGGTTACCTGTCCGGCCAACTCTTTGACTAACGCCATTGTAGGGAAGGTTTTAATGCGGATATTGTCATTTTCCCAGCTGTCGTAACAGAGACAGTACAACAGCTTTTTCATCCGAATAGGATCGTTGCCTTGATCTAGGCGACAGGCGACATCGGTGTAGAGCGCTGCCAGCGGACTCTCTAATAGCCCAGAGTTCTCTTCTTCAGCATTCTCTTCGGGGGCATTCTCTTCGGGGGCATTTGCATCTGTATCTGCTTCCATCTCGATTGGGTGCGCGTAAGGCAGTGCGCGGGCTGTACCCCCTGTCGCCTCAACATAAACGCCATGCAGGCTCTGTAAAATAATATCGGCAACATGGGAATATTCCTTTTGCCGGTTTAAGGTACCAACAATCTCATAGAGGCTATGACGACACTCTTCTATCGTGACGTTGCGCTCAATGAGTGACTCTATTAGCATTCTTAAAGAAAAACCATCTAAAATGCTGGTGTCATTTTCCCAAGCCGCCTGATGGGTTCCATACAGCAGTTTTTTAATGCGCCGATGGTTAGGATGAGACGACAATTTTTTGAGTGCTAGGTTGAAAGGTGTGATGCTAATCGAAGCGACTGCTTCGGTGGAGTCTTCTATGACATCGGCAGGCCGCATTCCTCTGGGCCAAACGTTGTAAGCTGCAACGGTTTCTGAAATGTTTTTGAGCGAAAGCTCTCCTAGATAGTCTGCGTCTAGCTCCAGTCTTGATTTGACAACGTCGTACACTACCTGAGACATGCAGATGGCACCAGGTTTTGCCGCAGATTCCAACCGGGCAGCAATATTGACGCCTGTGCCCATCATGTCTTGTTGGTTGAAAAAGATATCGCCTAGGTGCACACCTACTCTGTGCACAAAGTGATCGCTCCCTTGGCCCTGCTGCTCAAAGCCAATGAACATTTTTTGCATTTCTACCGCGCAGGCGGCGGCTTGAACGGCGCTGACGAAGTACATTAAGACGCCATCGCCGACTGTCTTCAGAATTTTGCCTTCAAAAAAGTCGCACAGCTCCGTAATGAGCTGTAGGTCTCGATTGATGATAGAGAGTGCCCTGTCCTCATCTTGCGACATACGCTTACTAAATCCGACCGCATCTGTGACCACGATGGCGGCTAGGGTTCGCTGGATTTGGGGATGCGCAGGAATATTCATAGGCTTAGACGCTATCTGATGACCTATTTTTCCCGAATTGGAAGAGGGAGTGTGCATAAATAACCTTTCCAAAGGTTGAATCTATAAAGGCGTTTTACCAACTCTTGTTAAAGGAATGACTTATCTGTCTGTGCGGCACAGTAATGAAGCCATAGGTAGATAAAAGCACGTGAAACTACCCGTAGCTCATTGGAAACTGATGGTATGAGCAGTTTGTTTTACGTAGAGTAGACAGATTGTGATCTGACGGTTTGTTTCTAGAACGGGTGAATTCATGGAGTGAATTGGCACCCTGTTCAAGATGTTAGTGAAACGCCATTGAAACGCCATTGAAACGCTGATGAGACGCTTGAAACGCTAAAAAGTAGGATCATGCTCATGATCAATGCACTGTCCGTCGACCCACTGACGCCCGCTTTCTACGCATTCGCCTCGAGTTCTTTTGAAGGGAACAACGGTCGGATAAAAGGTTTCTTCTGCGACGTATTTGGGATCGCTGCTGGCAAGTAACCCACTGCTGCGGAGATAAACGAGGCTTATGAGGGTGGCTGCGCCAACGGTTGCGCAGGCAACAATGGCGGGAATAACAAAGGGATTACGATTTTGTAGGTTGCGATAGTGCGATCGCTTATTTGGCCCAGCTGCAAAAACCAAATAGGCTCCTTTCCCCAATAGCGGCATAGAGATTCGAATATCTATCACGTGGCTGCGGGGGATAAGGGCTACTTCCATCGCCTGAATTTGCGCAGGCGTAAAGGTTGTGATGATGTCTTTTGGAACCCGGCTCAGGAGCTGATAGGCGTGAGGATTTTTACGACAGGCCTCACTGATATTGATCACATGGCTGAGCACCTTCGACATTTCGATCTGTCGCTGTGTGGCGTTTAGGCGTTTACCCTTACGCCTGTTTGGTCCTGCTGCAAAGACTAAATAAGCCCCTTTACCTAAAAAAGGCATCAGTAGTCGAATATCAACATTGTGGGTACGGGGAACAAGCGCCTCTTCGATGGCCTGAATTTGAATGGGTGAAAAGGTGTCTTGAATGTTTTGGGGTATGCGTTGCAGCATACGCATTGCATTGGGGTTGGCTTTGAGAGATTGCTTCATTGAGGAACTAGAGGAACACGGCTCAGGCGTCGCTATCGTCAGATGCTCTTGTGCCTACAGTGCCCAAAAACGTAAGGAAGCGTATAAAAAGTGACATGATTGAGCGGTTGGTTTTCCTAGTAATGAAAATTGATGAGACCCGTTAGAATCGTGGGGATGTCGTCGACAGTGGCCTTTTGATTTTTATGATTGATCTGCGCAGTGATACGGTGACGCAGCCAACGGATGACATGCGTCGTGTGATGGCTAAAGCACCAGTGGGTGATGATGTGTTGGGCGATGACCCGACGGTGAATGAGCTAGAGGCGTTTGTTGCAGATTTGTTGGGCAAAGAGGCAGCGGTATATATGCCCTCTGGCACTATGACCAATCAGGTGGCGCTGCGATCGCACACTCAGCCCGGCGACGAAATTGTCTTAGAAGCAGAGGCCCACATTTATTACTACGAAGGCGGCGGCCCTGCGGCCCTCTCCGGTGTGAGCTGTCGGCTACTGCCGGGTGAGGGCGGTGTATTTTCCGCAAACGCAGTAGAGGCGACGCTGCGACCCAGCGATCCCCACTTTCCTAAAACGCAGCTGGTTTGTATTGAAAATACGCACAACCGCAGTGGCGGACGTATTTTTCCACTGGAGACGATTCAGGCGATCTCGCGAGTTTGTCAGCAGCGGGATTTGGCTCTCCATATGGACGGTGCTCGGTTTTGGAATGCCTGCGTGGCCACGGGCATTGCCGAAGCGGACTATGCAGCTCCGTTTGATACCCTGAGCGTTTGCTTCTCCAAAGGGCTAGGTGCTCCGGTGGGGTCGGCGTTGGTGGGGTCAGCCGAAAAGATTGCGATCGCCCGTCGCTTTCGCAAGATGTTTGGTGGTGGGATGCGACAGGCTGGCATGATTGCTGCTGGGGCGCTATACGCCTTGCAGCATCATCGCGATCGCCTTGCAGAAGATCATGACAATGCGCAAACGCTAGCCACTGGACTGGCAAATATGAAAGGGGTTTCGATTGATCCGGCACTAGTTGAAACAAACATCGTGAACTTTGAAGTTCCGGGTCAATCTGCTGAAGCTGTTGTCAAAGAGCTGGCTCAGACAGGAGTTGCTGTTTTAGCCACTGGCCCCCACAAAATTCGCGCAGTGACAAACCTGATGGTGACTCGTAAAGATATGAAAGATGTGATTGATGCGATCGCAAAAGTAACCTCGCTGTAGTTTGCACCAGAAAATAAATCTCCATGAAAAAAGCGGCGTTCATCTTCTGAAGATAGACGCCGCTTTTGCTGGACGATATTCTCTAAATCTACTGAGCTGATCTGCTACAGCCGTTTAGCTCTCGGCATTAACGCCTTTCGTAAACGAATCGTCGTAGAGGGTCGAGGGATCGACCGCCTCATCGACAACGCCCATTGTTTTACCTGTCTCTGAGGCAAAGTTGATGCTGTCCATGATGTTCAGCGAATCTTCTGCATTAAAGACAACGCTGTCATGCTCAGACGGTCTAAAGAGACGGACCGTGTCCAAAATAGGGGGCAGCTCTTCAGGGGCGAGGTTGAGCTTATTTGCCACAATCTCTACGGCCTCATCGCGGTTGCTTTCATAAAAAGCAAAGCCTTTCTCCAGCGCCCTAAAGTATGCTGCCAAATCTTCACGGCGCGCTTCAATCACGTCCGCCTTACCCACAAGGCCACCTGCAATCAAGTTGGTATCGACAGAGGTAAAGACAACTTCGCCATCCCCTTCTTTGACAGCAGTCGTCATCCAAGGCTCAAAGGTAATAGCAACCTCTACCTGATTGGCCGCAAACGCAGTCGCCGCTTCAGCCGCAGGCATAACCCGCAAGTCCAAATCGTCAAAGCTGATATCGGTATCTTTGAGGTAGGCCTCCAATAGCAGCGCCTGTAGCGGTAGCTCTTCCCAGGCAATGGTTTTGCCGAGTAGGTCTTCTGGCTGGTTGACGCCTTTGGCAATGATGCCGTCTGCTCCATCGGAATAGTCTGAGACAGCAATCAACCGCAGGTCAGGGTCATCACCGGCCATCACGACCATGTCGGGGACGCCTGTCCAGGCCACGTCTACCTTGTCTCCGGCAAGGGCTGTATTGACATCTGTAGACACCTGAAGGAATTTTTCATCAATAGCAATGCCTTCTTCTGCGTAGTAACCTTTTTCTTCTGCGATGAACTGAGCTGCAAAGCCTGGCCAGGGTGAGTTACCAATGGTGAGCGTGGGTAATTCATCGGCGTCATTGGCAGACTGCGTAGAACAGGCGATACATAGGCCTGCCGTGGCTAGCAAAATACCTGTGTATTTCCAAAACTGTTGAATATTTTTGATCATGGAACCTCAATAAAAGACGCTACTTGTGCGCAGTATGACGGATGGCGCTGTGGGCTAGAGTTTGAACCTGCATGAGATGAGCACAATAGCGCTGACCGTTTAAGTAAATATACGCTAGTTATTGTCTCTTTTCGTTTAAGTATCGTAAGGCTATAGTGAGCGGTTCAAAAAGATTGAATAGTCGTGAAAAGAACAGTGACAAAATATTTAGAAAATCTTTCTTATAGCTTCTTTTGTAACGGGGAATCGCTGTGTTGCCTTTACTTTCGTTGATTTGTGGACTGTTATATCTACGGGTGATAAGGCTATGTCATGGGAACAGTCAATATTGATGTTTAAGCTCACTTTTGAAACAGCTTTTTACGTTTAACATCGTGTTAGTTTGCCTGTGACTCTTCTTTTTCCTCTCAGCACAAATTTTCGGAGCAAATTTTCGGAGCAAATTTTTGGAGCAACTCTACTAGGGCAGATTGTGATGTAGCCCCTACGTTGCTTGTGAAATTGACAGAAGAAGAGGGTCGTTAAATTCACGGGCGGGTAACACCCATATTTTTCAGGGGTTAACAAAATGGCTCGCAAGATTAAAATTCACGGACTTCATCTGCGTAATTTGCGAGGCGATCTCTTTGGTGGCATCACCGCAGCAATTGTTGCTTTGCCATTGGCACTGGCGTTTGGCGTCTCGTCTGGGGCGGGTGCGACGGCAGGACTGTATGGTGCGATCGCAATCGGTTTTTTCGCAGCGCTATTTGGCGGCACCCCGTCTCAGATCTCAGGGCCAACCGGGCCGATGACGGTGGTCATGGCAACGGTCTTTACCGGATTAATTGCCAAATATCCAGAAAATGGCCTAGCCCTAGCGTTTACGGTTGTCATGCTAGGCGGCCTATTCCAAATATGCTTTGGTTTGCTGCGACTGGGTGAATACATTACCCTCATGCCCTATACCGTGATCTCTGGCTTTATGTCTGGGATTGGCGTCATCATTTTCACGTTGCAGCTCGCACCGCTATTTGGGCAGCCGGGCTCTAGTAGTGTTGTTGAGTCGATTCAACAGCTGCCAGAGGTGATCCTTGCACCGAATATGCCAGCGTTGGGGCTAGGTTTGCTGACATTACTTATCGTATTTGGGATGCCCGCAAGGCTAAATGGTATTTTGCCCGCGCCGTTGGTCGCCTTGGTAGTGGGCACAGTCGCCTCTTTGTTCATTGTTGGAGATATTCCTCGGATTGGGCCGATCCCGAGTGGCCTACCCGACCTGCATTTGCCTGTACTAGATCGCAATGCAATAAAAGATATGTTGGGCTACGGCCTTGTGTTAGCAACCTTGGGTGCCATTGATTCTTTGTTGACTTCTTTAGTCGCAGACAATATTACGCATACGCAGCACGATTCTGATCGGGAGCTGATTGGCCAGGGCATTGGCAATATGATTTCTGGCCTGGTTGGTGGCTTGCCTGGGGCTGGTGCGACGATGCGTACTGTGATTAATGTGAAGTCTGGTGGTAAAACGCCGATTTCTGGGATGGTGCATGCCAGCATATTGGCGGCTGTGCTGCTGGGCGCGGGCCCACTAACGGCAAAGATTCCCCTAGCGGTGCTGGCTGGCATTTTGATTAAAGTGGGGATCGACATCATCGACTGGAGCTTTTTAAAGCGGGCACATGTGGTCTCGCGCAAGGCGGCGCTGCTGATGTATGGCGTTTTGTTTTTGACGGTGTTTGTCGATTTGATTACGGCAGTGGCGGCTGGGGCATTTGTCGCAAACTTGCTAACGGTTAAGACGCTGACCGATGAGCAAAGGCAGCATGTCCATGCGATTACTGCGCCAACGGATGAGTCGCTGACTGATGAAGAACGGCGGATATTAGCCGATGTACAGGGGCGCGTGCTGCTGTTTAGTTTGTCCGGGCCCATGAGCTTTGGCGCGGCGAAAACAATTTCTCAGCGGATGACGATTGTTAATCGGTACGAGGTATTGATTTTGGATTTGGCAGAGGTGCCTCGGCTGGGGGTAACGGCCTCACTAGCGATTGAAAATATGGTGCGTGAGGCGTGCGATCGCCACTTAATGGTGTACGTAGTCGGTGCCAAAGGCCCAGTCAAAGAGCGGCTAGGCCTGCTCCATGTCTTTGACGATTTGCCCTCCGAAAATCTGCTCAGCAGTCGCCTAGAAGCCTTGCAACAGGCCTCTGAGCAGCTAAGGTCTCTATCACCTATGCGATATGGTGCCGAAGCATATGGTGCTGAAGCCTATGGTGCCGAAGCCTATGGTGTCGAAACATATGGTGCCGAAGCCTATGGCGTTGATACATATGGTGCTCAACTCGATCAGCCCATGTTCGATACCAAACATGAGCAGCTCGTTCAGTCAGCAAAGCCGCAGCCGGCAAATAGCTGTCCCATTAACCGCCCGGTTGCGAACAATAATCAGCGCAGCTCGCAACCTATCAACTCCTCTACAAGGGAGCAAACCGCAGTGGCGCCTAATGCGGTATCAGACTCTGCCGACTGATTTGCTGATTAATCCGCTGGCGCACTCCAGCCATGGGTTGCCTTGGCAATGCGCTGACCATACAGCTGCGACGACTTGAGATCGCCGGGAGCGACTTCCCCTTCCCCTCGGCCATAGCCCATGACACCCAAAAATGAACCCGCTCGATTGACGCCGCTTTCGGGGTCAGGCATTTCAACTGGCCCGACCCAAATCATGCCATGCTGCGCGGCGTTGGTCGCCAAATAGAGCAGCGTGCCCTGCTTGTCGCCACTGGGAGAGCCTGAGTGTGTAAAGCCGCCTGCAAGTTTATTTTTCCAGCCCTGGGCAAACCAAACGGCACTTGCTGCGTCAATAAAAGCTTTTAGTTGCGCAGCGACGCCTCCCATGTAGGTAGGCGTGCCAAGGACGATGGCGTCTGCCTGATTAAGTGCTTCGATGATGCTGTCATCTTGCCAGCGACCAGCGGTGATTTGCTCGCCTGTAATTCTAAATACGTTAGCTGTGGTCTCTGGAATGGTGGCCACGCCTTCTGCAATGGCTTCGGCCATGAGCTTAGTATTGCCAGTGCCTGAAAAATAAACAATTGCAACAGTCGTCATAGTGAAGAAAGTTATTTTGTAGGGACAACATTAAATCTAGCGTGACTATTGGCAAAGAAAGCTATTGGCAGAGAAAACTATTGGCAAAGAAACAAGCGCTTGGCGGCGCGGGTGAAGGCAACGTAGTACAGCTGGTTACGTTCAGTGACTTTGTGGTTGAGCATGAGGTTTGGCACGTCCACGAAAACGTCTTGAAAAGTAGAACCCTGGCTTTTGTGAACGGTGAGGCTATAGGCATAGCTCAGGTCGTGGAAGAGTTCTTTGTAGTCCCAAAAGGCCATCCACTGCTTCTTTTCTGAATAGTCGCTCAGCAATTCCTTTAAGCGTTGCTTTTCATCTTCGTGGAGGACTCGAAGCTTACGCTCCTGATTTTCGTCGGTTTCAACTTCGAGCTCCCACACGAGCCACCCTTCAAAGCGGGTGAGGTAGGCTTCTAGCACTTCGCACTCCTCTGAAGTTTGCAAGAGAATGCCGTCACGGCCCATGCAGGCGTTGCGGGCAACGAGGCGCTCACCGGGCATAAAGCGAGCTGCTTTGTCACCATAGATAGCCGCGCGAATTTTGTTGTTTAGGTAATCGACGCGGGCATTTGTATAGGCGAGTACGCGCACCTGATCGGGATTGTTTTCATAGGCTTTACTTTTAAATGCGCGGAGCATCAGCGATTCCCAATGGGGCTTTGGCAGCGTGAAGATGCCTTCTGTTTTTGTGTCGTTGCGATCGCTCTGCGCCCTGGGCATAGAAGGCCGCTCTAAATGAGTGCGAATATCTTCTGCAAGCAGGCCAATTGCCCCGCCATAGCGAATTACTTCTGAGAGGTCGCTGCGCTCGAAGATTTGTTCAAAACAGGGAGATTGAGTTTCTCCCACAGGTGGGAGCTGAGCCGAATCTCCAACAAACAGCAGCTGCGTATTTTGGGTGAATTTTGAGACAGAATTAACCAGCAACAGCCACATGTCTTCGTTGATCATGGAGCACTCGTCTACAACAACGAGATCGTATTCGGTGGTGAGGTTTTTGCGATCGCGATCTGGCTCAAACTTTTGGCCCCCAGTTTCCTTATCAATCACAGGCTTGAGCCCGAGCAGCTTGCAACAGGTCATGCAGTCTACTTCGCAGCCCCACCGATAGGCCATGGCCTGCAAAACTTTTGTGGCCTTATTGCTAAGCGCGGTAAGGACAATGGGCCGCCGATCATATTGCTGCTGTAGCCGGGTAATCAGCGCCTGCAAGAGAGTCGTTTTCCCCGTGCCTGCATAGCCAGTGAGCAGATAAATTTTCTCATCACTCTGCACAAAGTCTTCCAATGCCTGAAGCGCTTCCCACTGCTGCTGACTCAGCTCAATTCCTGGCAGTACCTCCGGAATGCTGTCTGACGGTGAAGAGGATTTAGTAGGTGTCGTGGCAGACTGCGACATAGGAACGAGGGGATGGCCTTGCAGATATTTCAAAATTTAAAAAGCTCTGTCGATCATTATAAGAATCAACAGAGCTGACGTCATCGAGTTGTTCTTTCTCGAATTGTTTTTTTCTCTTTTATGGGGGCCTATGTGAGAGGTCTATATGAGAGATCTATATGAGAGGCCTACGTTATGTCGCATCTTCATCCAACACCATGGCGTACCAGTCTTTTTTAGTCTCTCCTGTGAGGTCTACCATGACGTGCTTTACGATGGTGTATTCTTCCAGCGCATAGTGGGAGAGATCTTTGCCAACGCCGCTTTGCTTGAATCCACCATGGGGCATTTCGTTGGCAAATGTCGCGTGCTCGTTTACCCACACAGCGCCGCAATCCATCGCCGCAGACATACGCATGGCCCGCTGAATGTTGCTAGTCCAGACGCTACCAGCTAGGCCGTAGGGCGTGTCATTGGCCAGGCGTACAGCGTCTGCCTCGTCAGTAAATCGACAAACTGCTACAACGGGGCCAAAAATTTCTTCCTGCATACAGGTCGAGGATTGTGGTGGCTCCACCAGAATAGTCGGCGGATAATAGAAGCCTTTGCCGCTGGGGACTTCTCCACCTATTGAGATGGTGATGCCCTGGTCGCGGGCGGCCTGTATGTAGCCATCTACGCGATCGCGCTGACGCTGACTGATCAAGGGTCCGATATCCGTCCCCTTGCTGTGGGGTGGGCCAGTTTGAATCTTCTTTGCGAGCCGGGTAAAGATCTCTAGAAACTCGTCGAATACGTCGTCTTGAATGTAGAGACGCGTCGCGGCGCAGCAGTCTTGACCTGTATTGATAAAGGCGCCAGTAATGGCCCCTCTAGCAGCGGCTTCGATATCAGCATCGGCAAAAACAACAAGGGGTGCTTTGCCGCCTAATTCTAGCGTGACGCGCTTGACCATTGGTGCTGCCAGCTCAGCGACGCGTTTGCCGGTGCCGGTGCTGCCAGTAAAGCTCACCATGCCAATGCCGGGATGGGTGCAAATGGCCTCGCCGACTTCGACATCGCCTGTGACGACGTTAATGAGTCCAGCGAGCAAGCCTGATTCTAAGGCAATTTTAGCGACCTCGATAGAAGTAATGGGCGTGCTGGGCGCTGGTTTGAGGATGAGTGCATTGCCAGCGGCTAGGGCCGGGGCCAGTTTCCACACGGCCATCAGGATGGGATAGTTCCAGGGTGCGATCGCACCCACCACGCCGATAGGCTCACGTCGCAACATGCTCGTGTAGCCAGGCAGATATTCACTGGCCGCAGCGCCCTCTGGCCGACGAACGATAGAGGCAAAATATCTCAGTGAGTCAATGGCTGCTGGAATATCACCATGGGCAGACAGCTTCATCGGTTTGCCAGTGTTCTGGCTTTCGAGTTCGGCCAGTTCTTGTTGCTTTGCCGCCAAGGCGTCGGCAAATTTGAGCAAGGCCAGGCCGCGCTCACCATAAGGTACCTGAGCCCATGCCTTCTGAGCGACTTTGGCAGTGGCGACCGCCTTAGAAACATCGGCAGCGCTGCCCTGTGCAACCGTGGCAAAGACTTCGCCAGTGCTAGGATCGATCAGGTCTTGGCTGCCTACAGTAACGAACTCATCGCCAATGACCATCGGATAATGGGTAAGTCTAACGGCGGTTTGCATAGTGAAAGCTGTCCTTAAATTGAGTTCTGATATGACGGTAGCGGAAAATGAGAGAGGTGAAGGGCCGAAAAACTTAAAGCATTTTGATGCTATAAGCGACTGCACCCATCGAGAGTGCCTAAAAAGCGTCAGGCTTCTTTCATTTGAGGAAAATTAGGCTTACAGCCTAGGGGGAATTACTGGTATTTGGCTGTAGGCGAGCAAGAGATTTAACGTAGATTTACGACCGTATGAGGGTGATGTTTAAGTCTGTTGAAATGATACTGGACGAGCTAGTGAATGCGTTACCGGGCACATGGCGATGAATGAACGCTTGAATGAACGCTGCCTATGTGGTTCGACTAGACCCTTTAAGCGTTGCTGCGAGCCTTATTTAACGGGTAAGGCCTTTGCGCCGACGGCTGAGGCTTTGATGCGATCGCGCTACAGCGCCTTTGTCCAAGGCCATATTGACTACCTGATGGCTACTCACCACCCAGCGCATCATGGCGTAAATGCATGGGTCAGCCTTCAGCAAAGCATTGCCAATACCCGCTGGCTCAATTTAGCTGTCTTGAAAACGCAGAAGGGACAGAAAAAAGATAAAAGCGGCGTGGTGGAATTTGTCGCTGCGTATCAGGCCAAGCCTTCGTTGAGCTTGATAAAAGCAGTTCAGAATGGCCCCGTTGACTGCGAGCAAATGCATGAGCGATCGCACTTTGTAAAAGAGCAAGGCAAATGGTTTTACACCACAGGCGAGATGCTGTTGCCCTACGTGCCCAAGCGCTCTCAACCCTGCTGGTGCGGCAGCGGCCAAAAGTTTCAGCGATGCCACGGCAAATCGGTCCTAAATGCCCATACCTAAATGCCCATACTGCTGAGCGTGTTGAGTAACCGGCCTAGACTAGCGGTCACTTTAGGATGGTCAGCTTCAAACTGCTCGATCAGAACGGGTAGCTGTTGTAAGTTTGCAGTTTTCTTTTCAGCGCTATCGGGGTTTTCCATCTGCGTTTCCAAATCATTAATGAGGGCCAGCAGTTTTTCTTTGACGGTGACATCAGCTGTTGCCAACTGATCAATTTCGTTATGTAGCGCTTGAATGGATTGGGCGATGTCTTCTTTGCTCATACTTCTTTGCTCATAGTTGTTAGATCTTTTTAAGCTAGCCTCACTATATATAGTAAGACTTGGCTGCGATCGCTTCCGTTATCAACCACTTGGAGCAAATTGCCCAGATAGCGCATCTCACTGAGGCCTGAATAATCAAGCTGAGGCCTAAATAATTAGGTGCATTTTCAAAACTTTTTAATCAGTCCTTAGAGGGATTTGTGGTGTTTATTGGTGATGGAGCGTGTCAGTAGAGCGCTACGATTGCAACTGCTCTCGGGGCTGAAAACGATAGAAAAACCCGGTATTGAGAGTATTTTGAGGATTTGATCTCCTCGTCTGAGGCAAAGTGTCGCACGAGTATTACGTAAAATACGATACAAACTCTATGTAATCTCCGTTGATATGTTTGTTTGCATGAACACAGCCATTACCTAATAAATCCTGGCTTTAGCTCCTGCAATGGCAGAGGCAGCTTTAGCTCTCGCACGAGCAGAGAATAGGTGGCTAGTGGCCCAATTACCCTCGTAATCAGTTTTTTGTAGATGTCCTTAATAAATACCAGGGATAGCTCTATGCTAGAGATGCAATCATTTTTAGCTCAGAAGTTTATGACCATTTCTACCCAGTATCCAGTGATGATCATTGGTGGGGCAGAAGATAAGACCAATGAATGCAATATACTGAGGGCTTTTTTTGAAAGTGCTGGCGGGTGTAATGCAACGATTGGCGTTATTCCGACCGCTTCCAGAGAGCCTAAAATTGTGGGCGATCGCTACTATCAGCTGTTTACCCAGATGGGCGCGCAGCAGGTACAGATATTAGACATCCGCTACCGCGAAGAATGCGATGAGGCGCGTTGGGCTGAAATCATCAACGAATGTAGCGGTGTTTTTATCACGGGCGGCGACCAGCTGCGACTACGCGATGTCATTGGTGGAACCCGCCTGCTCGACGTCATCAAAGAGAAGCTGAGCCGTTCTGAAGTGGTGATTGCGGGTACGAGTGCGGGTGCTGCCATCATGGGTGAAGACATGATTGCGGGTGGTAGCAGTGGTGAATCGCCCAATCAAGCTTTAGTGGACTTGACCAATGGTTTGGGCTTTGTTCCTGAGCTACTGGTAGACCAGCACTTTCACAATCGCAATCGAATGGCGCGGCTGTTGAGTGCGGTGGCTGCACATCCCAATCGTCTGGGCATCGGCATTGACGAAGACACCTGCGTCGCTATTGCCGAAGACGGTACGTTTCAGGTGCTAGGCAAGGGCACGATTACCATCATTGATCCCGGTAATATGACCCACACCAACCATCCCCTAACCTCTGAAACTGCACCTTTGAGTTTGCACAATCTTAAGGTGCATGTGCTGAGCCAGGGAGACCGCTTTGACTACAAGAAGAGAGCCGTTTTGCAGCTGCAATCATAAGCGTTCTGACACATCTATGGGTTGATATGCCTGTGGTCGTACAAAACCATTGGCCGTATATCAGCCTTGGAACACATTCTTGAAAGATCGTCAGTTATCTATCATTAGTTTTTAGCTCTGTACATTTCTTCACAGAAGGCGCTGTAGAATATGACTACTAAAAAGATTGATTTTATATTTCAAAAACTGTCAGTTGTTGTCGCTGCATTCTTTTGGAATCGTTGATAAAGGCAAAGGCTAGTCACGTGCTGTGTGATTGGCGTCTGCTTCTTTTCTGCTCCCTTCGAGTCCATTTCACGTCTGATTTGCTAGCACTTTCTTAGAAAGCGTTGTAATGCCGAAAGTCTCCGGAAAATTTTGACAGAGAGGCACTCAGCCTCCCCTCCAGAATCCTTACCCACGCTTGTTACTGACTGGCCACTTTAACCTATGAAAATTCTCAAGACTCAGACCCTTCGCGGCCCGAACTATTGGAGTATTCGCTACCCCAATCTAATTGTGGCTAGGCTAGATCTAGAAGAATTGGCAGATCGCCCCTCTAACACGATTCCCGGCTTTTATGAGGGTTTGGTTTCTACGCTGCCCAGCTTGATAGAGCACTTTTGCTCGCCTGGGGTCAAAGGTGGCTTTCTGCAGCGGTTGCAAAATGGCACCATGATGGGTCACATCATGGAGCACATCGCCCTAGAGTTACAGACGTTGGCCGGTATGGAGGTTGGTTTTGGTCGTACCCGTGAGACCGCCACACCTGGCATTTATCAGGTCGTCTTTCAGTATGAAAATGAGGAGGCCGGACGCTATGCTGCCAGGGCAGCGTTTCGGATGTGTGAAAGCATCGTAGAGACTGGCAGCTATCCAGCAGATGAGCTAAAGCAAGACTTATACGATCTCAACGAGCTAAGGGCCGCTGCTTCATTGGGGCCTAGCACAGAAGCCTTAGTCCGAGAGGCAGAAGCTCGTTCCATTCCCTATTTAGAATTGCCCGTTCGCAACTTAATTCAGTTTGGCTATGGCATTCACCAAAAGCGTATCCAAGCTTCTCTAACTGGGTATAGCAATATTTTGGCGGTGGAGCTGGCCTGCGATAAGGAAGGCACTAAGCAAATGCTGGGCAATGCGGGCATTCCGGTACCTCAGGGCAGCGTAGTGTATTCTTTGCGTGAGCTAGAGGATACCCTCGACTATCTGGGCGGCTATCCGATTGTGATTAAGCCCTTAGACGGTAATCATGGTCGCGGTATTACGCTAGATATTCGTTCCTGGGAGCAGGCTGAAGCCGCCTATGATCGGGCCAGACAGGTGTCTGATGGCGTGATTGTGGAGCACCACTATCAGGGCCGAGATCATCGAATTTTGGTGGTCAATCACAAGGTGGTTGCAGTGGCTGAGCGCGTGCCTGCCCATGTCATAGGTGATGGTAAATCAACTATCCAGGCGCTGGTAGATCGGGTCAATGAGGATCCCCGACGCGGTGATGGTCACGACAAGATTCTGACAAAAATTATTTTAGATCGCACCACCGACAAGCTGTTAGACGCTCAGAATTTGAGCTTGGATACAGTGCTCGATGAGGGGGAGATTTGCTATTTGCGTGAGACTGCAAATTTGAGTACGGGCGGCATTGCCATTGACCGCACCGATGAGATTCATCCTGAAACGATGTGGATTGCTGAGCGAGCGTCTCGCTTGATTGGGCTAGATGTTGCGGGTATTGACGTTGTGACAACGGATATTTCTAAGACATTGGCAGCGGCAGACGGTGTGATTGTAGAGGTGAATGCCGCGCCTGGTTTGAGAATGCATGTGGCACCCAGTGAAGGCCTGGCTCGTAATGTCGCTGCGCCAATATTGGACATGCTGCTGCCGCCAGATGAACCTACGCGCATTCCGATTGTGGCGATTACAGGTACAAATGGAAAGACGACGACGACGAGGCTAACGGCTCATATTTTCCGTCAGGAGTACAACACGGTTGGCTTTACGACGACGGACGGTATCTACATTGGCAATCACCTGGTAGAAAAGGGCGATACAACCGGCCCGATGAGCGCTCGGACGATTTTAGAAGATCCGACGGTGGATATGGCTGTGCTAGAGACGGCGCGGGGCGGACTGCTGCGTTCGGGCTTGGCGTTTAATCGCTGTGATGTGGGCATCGTGCTCAACGTTGCTGCAGATCACTTAGGGATTGGCGATATTGATACGATTGATCAGCTGGCGAAGCTAAAAGCCGTTGTGGCTGAGTCGGTGGCCAATGACGGCTACGCGGTGCTGAATGCAGATGATGAGCGAGTAGCGGCGATGGCGAGCCGGGTGAAGGCTAGGGTCGCGTATTTTTCGATGGATCCTGAGAATCCGTTGGTGCGATCGCATCTCAAAAAAGGCGGTATTGCTGCCGTCTATGAAGAAGGCTATATTTCTATCCTGCAGCAAGACTGGCTGCACCGCATTACGAAAGCTGCCGATGTTCCACTCACCATGGGTGGCCGTGCGCCCTTCATGATTGCCAATGCGCTGGCTGCGAGCTTAGCCGGTTTTGTTCAGGGCCTAAAAATAGAGCAGATTCGCGACGCACTGAGAACCTTCCAGCCCTCTGCGAGTCAGATTCCGGGTCGGATGAACCTGTTCGACATGGGTCGCTACCACGCGCTGGTGGACTACGCTCACAACCCAGCGGGCTATGAGGCCGTGGGCAGCTTCGTGAAAAATTGGCCGGGGCCTGCAATTGGTGTGGTTGGCGCGCCGGGCGATCGCCGTGACGAAGACTTTGTCGCGCTAGGTGAGCTAGCGGCTAACATCTTTGACCAGGTAGTGATTAAAGAAGATAGCGATACCCGTGGCCGCGAAAGCGGAGAAGTGGCCGATCTGATTGTTCAAGGCATCGCCAAGGTAGAAGCGGCTACAGATGAGCGATATCCCCATATGATTCAGCTCGATGAGACAGAGGCCATTACCTGGGCCTTGGACAAGGCACCAGACAATGGGCTCGTGGTCATCTTGCCTGAGAGCGTAGGCCAGGCAATTTCTTTGATTTCCTCCCGTGGGCCTGTGTCAGAAGGCTTTTCTCTAACGGCGGAAGCTCAGGAGGAGCCTTTAGTGTTTGCCCCTGTCGGTGCGCCTGTGAATAAGGCAATGAGCGCGGTGGGCGCTGGTTCATCACTATCAGATACTCAGGCTTTGAATGGCGCTGCGAAGTCTTCTTAATGTTTTCTTCAGGCGCTTTCCGCCAAAAGCAATAGATAAAAACAGCTAAAAAACAATAGATTAAGCCAGTTCTGTCCCTGAGAGTTTTAGGTTGCTTTGAATGGTTATTAATGCATCCCGCCCCGCCTCGAAGATATCTTCTGAGACGACATCGTCTGCTGCCTATGAGAAAAAGGCGCAAAAGATTGCCAAGCAGCTATTAATAGATAGTCAAGGGAAGCGATCGCTCTTTTCGTCAGTGGTGTCTAAGGTGCGCGATCAGCTGCGCTGGGACGACAAGCTGCTGGCCTGGACGATGGACAACCCTGGCCTGCGGGTGCAGATGTTTCGCCTGATTGACTGTCTGCCTTCACTCACTACAAAGACAGAAATTGCCAGTCACTTTCAAGAGTATTTGGGCGATGCCAGCGTAGAGCTGCCGCAGGCTTTAAAGGGTTTGCTAAATTTCGCCGATCCTAGCTCTATGCCTGCGCAGGTCGCTGCGACAACTCTCTCTGGCGCGGTCGAAACCCTAGCTCGCAAATACATTGCGGGTGAAAACGTTAAGCAGGTGCTCAAGAGCATCGAACAGCTGCGAAAGCAGTCTATGGCCTTCACTATCGACCTGCTCGGAGAAGCTGTCGTTACCGAAAAAGAAGCCGAGGCCTATCTCAATCAGTATTTGGATTTGATGGCGCAGCTCAGTGAGGCGTCCAAGCAGTGGTCAGCGGTGCCCAAAATTGACAAGGCCGATGGTGAGCCACTGCCCAAAGTGCAGGTGTCAGTAAAGCTCACTGCCTTCTATTCTCAGTTTGATCCGTTGGATGTAGAAGGATCTGCCACAAAAGTGGGTGAGCATATTCGGGTGCTATTGCGGCGAGCTGCAGAGCTGGGCGTGGCCGTGCACTTTGACATGGAGCAGTATCGCTACAAGGATGCGACATTGGCTGCGCTGAAAGATTTGCTGATGGAGGATGAGTTCCGTTCTCGCTCAGATATTGGCATGACCTTACAGGCTTACTTGCGCGATAGCTACAGCGATTTGAAAGGCGTCATTGAATGGGCAAAAGATCGCGGTACGCCGGTTACTGTTCGCTTGGTCAAAGGTGCCTATTGGGATCAGGAAACCATTACGTCGCGGCAAAACTACTGGCCGACCCCTGTGTACAATCACAAGTCTTCGACCGATGCCAACTTTGAGCGGATGACGCAGCTGCTGCTAGAAAATCATGCGCATTTGTATGCGGCGATTGGTAGCCATAATGTGCGATCGCAAGCCCTTGCCATGGCCATTGCCCAAACCCTAGATATTCCCGCACGAAACATTGAGTTTCAGGTGCTCTACGGCATGGCTGATAGTCTCGCAACTGCCCTAGTCAATCAAGGTCACCGCGTACGAGTTTACTGCCCCTATGGCGATTTGATTCCGGGCATGGCCTATCTCATTCGTCGCCTGCTCGAAAACACGGCCAACAGCTCCTTCCTAAAACAGAGCCTAGAAGATCGCCCAGCAGAAGAATTGCTGGCGGTGCCACAGTGGGGTGAAGGCGATCAAGAGGTTGAGTCGGTCGAGCCGAAGCCAATTGCGATCGCTTCAGATAAAACTGGGGTGACGCGGATTAATCCTGCCCCGGATACGGACTATGCGATCGCACAAGAAAGAACCGCCGCCAAAAATGCACTCAATACCGTGCGTCAACAGCTGGCCAAAGCCTATCAGCCACTCATCAACGGTGAATTTGTTTCAACAGACGCAACGGTGCAGTCGGTGAATCCGGCTAAGCCGTCGCAGCTAGTGGGCACGGTGGGTCAAATTAGCATTGAGCAGGCAGATAGTGCGATCGCAGCTGCCAAAGAAGCCTTTCAAACTTGGAAGCGTACGCCTGCGAGCGAGCGAGCTGTCATCATCCGAAAAGCAGGTGATTTACTCGATGAGCGTCGCCATGAGTTAAATGCTTGGATGGTCTTTGAAGGGGGCAAACCACTGCATCAGGCCGATGCTGAAGTGTCAGAAGCGATCGACTTTTGTCGGTACTATGCCGATGAAATGCTGCGGCTAGACAAAGAAATTGTTTTAGATGTCGCCGGAGAAAATGATCGCTACTTTTATCAGGCGAAGGGCATTGTACTGGTCATTTCTCCTTGGAATTTTCCTCTGGCAATCCCTGTTGGTATGACTGTTGCGGCTCTGGTGACCGGAAACTGTGCATTGCTAAAACCTGCTGCCGTCACGTCTGTCATTGCTGCTAAGCTAGCCGACATTTTCGTAGATGCGGGCATACCAAAAGGCGTCTTTCAATACGTGCCGGGCAGAGGGTCTACCGTAGGCTCTCACATGGTGAAGCATCCTGACGTGAATATGATTGTCTTCACAGGTTCGCAGGATGTGGGCTGTCAGATTTATGCAGAAGCGGCCATTTTACGACCGGGGCAAAAGCATCTCAAGAAAGTTGTTGCCGAGATGGGTGGTAAGAATGCCATCATCGTGGATGAAAGTGCAGATCTCGATCAGGCGGTTCAAGGTGTGGTGTATTCTGCCTTTGGCTATAGCGGACAAAAGTGTTCTGCTTGCTCTCGGGTAGTTGTTGTTGAGTCCATTTACGAGACATTTGTTGCTCGGTTAGTAGAAGCAACAAAGTCTCTCAATGTGGGCGATCCGATGGAGCCCAGTACAAAAGTTGGCCCGGTGATTGATGGCGCGGCGCAGTCAAAAATACGCGACTACATTGTCAAAGGAAAAGAAGAGGCAACGTTAGCGCTGGAGCTGTCTGCGCCGGAGGATGGGTATTTTGTTGGGCCGGTGATTTTTACTGATGTGGAGGGGGGGGATGCGATCGCACAAGAAGAAATCTTTGGCCCAGTGCTCTGCGTTCTAAAAGCAGACAGCTTTGAAACTGCCTTGGCCATTGCCAACGACACAAACTACGCCCTCACAGGCGGTCTATACTCTCGCACTCCCTCACACATCGACACTGCCTACACAGACTTTGAAGTCGGCAACCTATACATCAACCGCACCATCACCGGAGCCATCGTCGCCCGCCAGCCCTTTGGCGGCTTCAAACTATCTGGCGTCGGCTCAAAAGCAGGCGGCCCCGATTATTTATTGCAATTTTTAGATCCTCGCACAGTAACCGAAAACGTTCAACGTCAAGGCTTCGCACCGATTGAAGGCGTCGATTCATAATTGCTCACGGTACACTGGTATGGCACGCCCTAGCAGAGGCTTACAGGATGACTCCCTCCGCTGCCGAATTGACAAACACTAATTCAATCCTTGAAGAAGCGAGGCGAGACGGCGTCATTTTTCCTCCTGGCGATCTTTACAGTGACGAACCGCAATTGGAAACTTACCTTCACTTGCAGCAAATGATGCTGCTCCTAAACTGCCTTGACTGGCTCTGGAAAGATCGAACTGATTATTTTTCAGCGGGTAATTTGACGGTTTACTACAGTCCTCTCCAGCTAAAGTCTGAAGACTTTAGAGGCCCAGATTTCTTTGTTGTTTTAGATACCGAAAAACGACCTTGCAAAAGCTGGGTTGTATGGGAAGAGAGCGGCAAGTATCCCAATATTATTATTGAGTTGCTATCTACTTCAACAGCGAAAACAGATAGAGGCTTAAAAAAGCAGATATATCAGGATACTTTTCGGACGCCTGACTACTTTTGGTTCGATCCAGACTCTTTAGAGTTTGAAGGTTTTCATCTAGTCGATGGCCTTTACGAAGCTATCCTGCCAAATCCTCAGGGATATTTGTGGAGCCAGCAGTTGGGTTTATATCTGGGGGTGTATGAGCAAGCCCTTCGCTTTTTTACGGCTGAAGGCGAGCTAGTGCTTTCACCTGAGGAATCAGCAGCAGCGGCTCAAAGTCGAGCTGATTTAGAGCGTCAGCAGAAAGAAAAACTAGCTGCTAAGCTTCGCGAGCTAGGCGTTGATCCTAATGAGCTGTAGGAAAGATGAGTTATGGGAGAGCAAGGTTTATCAGGCAGTGAAGCGCAGCATTTAATTTGTCAATGATCATACGATTGGCCTTGACGAGTTGAAGTATACATGTACTATAATGTGCTTGCTGCCAAAACATTTGTACTATGGCCCTTCGCAAAGCTCAGTCTCTTCATCAGGCTCATAGAGCGGTTTACTCTTTTATCAAGTCTTATCTGCGTCGGCATCAGATTAGCCCGACCATGCGTGAGATTGAGTCTGCCTTGGGGCGATCGCGTGGGAGCGTGCAAAATAGCCTGAAGCGCCTAGAGCTAGAAGGCTACATCCGCAGCCGTAAAGGTAAATCTCGAAGCATTACGGTAGTACAGTCTGACGATTCTCGCTCAAAAAAGCGAGCTAAGCGCAGCCAAGAAAAGACTGTCCAGTCAGTCGCTTCGTCTATGCCATCAGCAGTTGCGCTCACAAGATTCGTAAAGTCGCCGTCTCAAATCCCGACTTCTGCGATTGCTTTTCCGTCAACGTCTCAAGGCTTGCCCATTCGCGGAGAGATTGCCGCAGGCTTTTGCCACGATCCGTTTACGGAGGTCAATGAGTCCTTTAGTTTTGATAACTGCTATACCTCGTCTGACTACGTCCTCAAGGTCTCTGGCGATAGCATGATAGACGCAGGTATTTTAGATGGTTCGTATGTTGGCATAAAGGCGGTGCCTGACGGCTATCGTCCGAGCCCAGGCCAGATTGTGGCCGCATGGGTAGAAGGACAGGGTACGACGCTTAAGCACTTCTATCAAAAGGGCTCCATGGTCTTTCTAGAAGCGGCTAACTCAAAGTATCCGCCGATGATTTTCGATCTAGAAACGTGTCACCTAAAGATTCAGGGTGTTTACGTTTTTACATGGCATGGTGCTGCCTAGTTCTGTCTTAGAAAAAATAAATGTGACGTACAAAAGAGGCTACGGCCAAAAAGAGGGATGGACAAATTCGTAGCCAGTTGCTTTGAGTTTGGTATTGGAAATGCGGACGTTCTTAAGACGGTTGCTAGGTTGTGTTTCGTCCCAGGTAACAGGGGCTAGGTTGTTGCGATCGCACACTCCATCAATCAATTCTCTAACCGTCGGCACCTCATCCTGCACTAAGTTGTACAGTCCAGATAGCGCCTTTTCTTTTGCCCAGTCAATGCCATTCACAATGTCGTTGAGATGCACCCAGTTAGTGCCTTCTTCCCCTTTCCCAGGGCGTGTTGTTCCAGCAGCTCGGCTGTAAATTTTGGCTAGCGTTCTACCTGGGCCATAGATGCCGCCTAGGCGGAGAATGCAGATTTTCTGATTGGGTGCGGTGGCACTTAGCAGGGTCTCTTCTGTTTTTTCAATAATCTTGCCATTATCTGTAATGGGCATGGGTGGCATGAGTTCTGTGACCCATGATCCATTGTGCTGACCATATACAGAGCAACTGCTTGTGTATATTAGCTGTTCTACGGGCGTTTGTGGCAATACGTCTGCCATGGTTTGTGCGGTGCTCAGATAGGTGTCTGCGTAGCTTGCACCTCGCTTGGAGGCAATACATAGCAGCACAACCTGACGATCTCGCAGAGCTGCCTTCAGCCGCTCTCTATCCGTCCCGGTGAGCACCTCCACCCTATTTGCAACTGTTTTTAGCTCTGCGACTCGTTCTGTTCGCGTCGTGGTGACGAGTATGTCTAGTCCTTGTTCTTTCCAGCGCTGGGCGACGGCGGTGCCGACATAGCCGCAGCCAATGATGGCAACTTTCATAGGTGATAGGTTTGTGGGTTGGTAGATTACAAGCGAGGTCTTCTTTCCACGGTACTGGTTAGCTGAAAGTAGTCAATCAATGTCTCTAACGTGGTGTCTGATTGGGTCGGCGTGATTTTTTCTATTGCTTGAATAGTTGCTGGGGTGAGATGTTTGAAAATGTTGTTTTTGAGCGGTGCGATCGCACCTTCAGGAAACCCCTGCAACTCTCTCTCTAGCCGGGCCAATCTTCCTTTTGCAAACATTACCTCAAATTTTGCTCGCCTCAACAATCTTTGCCGCAAGCTTTCGCAATAGCTTGCATCAAAAGCACTGCGATCTTGCAAGAAAGCCAGAATATCCAAGTTCTCCTCTATCAGCAGTAAGCGCCCTTCGTGACGGTAGGCCTCTATGCCGCTAATGCCCAAGGTTCCAATGTCGGCAAGTGCTAGGCAGCGAGCACTGATAGAGAGTTCTTTTACGGATTCGTTGTTTGCCTGTCCGCTGTGCCGACTATCTGATGGATAGAGAGCGGGCTGATAGATAGCACCATCTGTTGGATCGTACTGACAGATGGTCGCTTCTATGGCTTCTGTGATGAACCTGATATCAGCTGCTGTAAAACGGCTCATGGGGTTGTCGGTTTGAGAAAGTGAGGCGACAGCTGCTGGGTTGTTTTGTTGGATGAAATTAACTAGATGTTGAACAGTGACTAGTTCGCTTTGTCCTTTTTGGCGGGTCCTAGGTGCGTGTGGCTCAGTCTGTGGTGAGAAAATTTGCCTCATGTCATGGGCGATCGCACACAAGTACAGCAGTCCCCTCTGCCTATCCCAATCAATCTCAGCGTTAATCTCTGCCATCGCAAACGGCAGCACCGTATCAAAAATCAAAAGCGCTCTCTCGGCAACACCTTCCACGTGGTCAAGGTTGTGATAGTAAAGCTGCTGCTGTTGAATCTCTTTGCTAAATGTTGCGATCACAAAAGAGACTGTCGTCTGCAGGGCAGTTGCAAAAGACGTTTTTGCAGCGCGCTGAGAACTGAGCGGACGGCTGCTTTGATGCTGACCTAGATGTTGACCTGCATATTGACCTGCATATTGACCTGCCGTTTTATTTAATCCCTCAGGCGCACTCACACCACCAGGAGGTGGATCATCGTCAGATAAATGCTGTGAAAAGCCATCCATAAACCTAAAGCCTAGACAGTCAGGAGCGTTTGAGCCGTGTGCCAGTTAAAGCGGCGGAATGTCCGCATAAATACGTAGAAGCAGAATGAATACTCTTGAAATTGTAAGACATTACAAAACATGACTTAGTTTTACTAGGCATTGCCCTGTCATCAGGAATGGGCCCTCAGGAATGGGCAAATAGACGATCAGCGCTGATGGGGTCAGCGCGATTCTGTAATAGGCAGCCTAGCCAGGCGTGTTATCTACCACAAAACCGCGACAACAAAATCTAGAGACGTACCGTGCAAAAGACCCTCTCCAGAAGCTTTCGGCTTCGACTGATGGCGCTGGTTATGCTTGGAATTGTGCCGCCGCTTTGGGGGGCTATTTGGTATGCCAGCTATCGCGCTGCCAACTTATTTCAAGCCGAAGCGCAAGAAAATATGGCCCTGCGCGCCGAAGCCCTCGCAGAGCGCGTCAGTCAGTGGCATTCGCAAAATTCATCCGTGTTAGATGACCTGCGCACCGAGGCAGATTTTTCTAATATGGAGCGCGAAGAGCAGCTGCCGACCATGCTCTCTGCCCTACAGTCTGCTCAGGGAGAAGTGGATGCGGTGGTGACGGTTGACACTGAGGGAGAGGTGATTGCCGAGGTTAGCGCCCAGCCCCGCAGTCACGAAAACTATCGTCAGCAGCCATGGTTTCAAGATGCCCTCGCAGGTGATGAGCACAGCCGCGTGCAGCTGATGGTTGGTCGTGAGCCGACCGTTATCTTTTCTAAGCCGATTGTGTCTTTGCCCACGCTGAGTGTCGGCGATCGCGGCGAAGCCGTCGCTCAATTACAGTCCAGGCTGTATGCGCTGAATTATTACATGGGCCCCATTGATGGCCTCTACGAAGGTGAAACTGTACTCGCCGTTCAAAACTTTAAGTGGGCCTATCACCGTGAGCTATCCCATGGCGATCAGGTTGATCCACTGACATGGCAGGCCATTAACTTTGCTGAGCAGTCTGCTTCTGGGCGAACTGAGTCAGCGCCACCCGCCCAACCAGGTGAAGCAGACGATGTAGAAGGGGTCATCATGATGGAGGCTCCGCTAGATGACATTAAGCAGGCAGCAAAAACGGCCCAGGCCGGAAAGCAGGGCTACGCTCTGGTACTAGATGAAACTGGGCAGGTTTTAGCTCACTATGCGGCACCTGTCAGCGAAGAGGCGGTTTCAGAGGCAAGGCGCAAAGCGACACAGGCCAAAAAAGCGATTGCTGTAAAGGACGCATCCCCCATCGTTTCCTCGCGGTCTGTGGACGACTCAGTGACGCAAAAAGTCACAGCGCAAAAGGTTTCAGCGCAAAAAGTCACAGCGCAAAAAGTCACAGCGCAAAAAGTTAGCCCTTCGCTTTCGCGGCAAAAAGTCGAGTCTGAGGAAGCAAAGACTGACTATGTGGCTATACAAGACTATGCGGCTATACAAGACTATATGCCTGTACAACCTGAGTTTGGCAGCCCTGCGACAGCTGTCCTCCCAAATCTGAGTCATTTTCCACCAGTGGCGACCTTAATGGGCAAAGAAGGCGGCAGCTTTCAGTTTGCAGATGGTCAGGGCGAGCGCTGGATGTCTCATGGTGAAACGCTGCCCAATGGGTGGAGTGTTGTGCTTTTACAGCCGAGTGAGACGCTATCTGCGCAAACTCAGCTATTTCGTAATTTGTCTATGACGACAGCTGCGATCGCCCTTCTCGTCACTGCGATCGCGCTCAGCATCCTCTCTGCCCGACTCACCCGCCCCATCCTTCGCCTCAGTCATGCCGCCACCGCTATCTCTCTTGGCAATCTCGATCAAAAAATCCAGATAGAAAGCAGCGATGAAATCGGCTCTTTAGCCACTGCATTTTCTCGAGTTTCCGAGCAGCTACAACAATCTTTCTCTCAGCTTGCCGAACAAAACGAGTCGCTCAAACAGCTCGACCGCCTAAAAGATCAGTTCCTTGCCAACACCTCTCATGAGCTAAAAACCCCTCTCAACGGCATGATTGGCATCGCCGAATCTCTGCTGGAGGGCGCCGCCGGTGACATGACCGAATCGCAACGCCAAAACGTTGCCATGATTGCCGCCAGCTCTCACCGGCTCACTCGCCTGGTCAACGATATTCTTGATTTTTCTCAGCTGCAAAATCAACAGCTAGCCCTGCACTGCAAGCCAATAAAATTGTGTGCCAGTGTAAATCTTGTTCTTGCTTTAAGTCGTACGCTTGTCAAAAACAAATCGCTCACGCTCACCCACGACTTATCACCTGAGTTGCCCTATGTCTACGCAGACAGCAACAGACTTCAGCAAATTTTGTTGAACTTAATCAGCAATGCTATCAAGTTTACAGAAAACGGTTCGGTTCACGTGTCGGCTGAGGTGCAGCATGCTGACGATGGGCAATATGCCTCTATTTCCGTGAGAGATTCTGGCATCGGTATCGAAAGCGAGCGATTGGCACATATCTTTCAGCCTTTCCAGCAAGAAGATGCGCAGTCTCGCTACTATGGTGGCACCGGGCTCGGGCTATCTATCACTCAGCATTTGGTGCGGCTACACCAGGGCAAAATTTGGGTAGAGTCAACGCTGGGTAAAGGCACCGTCGTCACGTTTACGTTGCCAATTGCTGAGCAGGCAGTGATTGAAAAGGGCAAGGATGCCGCTAGCTCCCCAGCTGAGCCGATAACTGCTCAGACAAAGAGCCTGTCGAGGGCAAAAGGCCTCCATAAATACAGCTCCAAAAGTAGCCATAGAAGTAGTCATAAGCGCAATCCTAACCAAAGGCCTGAGCTAGTTCAGCTGCGATCGCTTCGTCGGCGAAGCACTCTATCTTCCACGCTGGCCAACGCCTTCAAAAAGAAAAATGCGCTATCTGCCGCTGCCTTTGACTCGAGTAAATTCAACATTCTCGTGGTTGATGATGAACCCATAAACGTTCAAGTCCTTCGCAATCATCTCTCTTTAGAAAATTACACCGTTACCCATGCCCTAAATGGAAAGGCAGCGCTCGCTCTTCTCTCCTCTGGTCAAAAGAGCGCACAGACCTTTGATCTAGTTGTGCTAGACGTGATGATGCCTCACATGTCTGGCTACGAAGTGTGCCAAAAGCTCCGCGAAAGTCATCCGGCCCACGAGCTGCCCGTTGTCATGCTCACCGCCAAAAATCAAATCTCTGATCTGATGACAGGGTTTCACTTTGGTGCAAACGACTACATGACCAAACCCTTCTCAAAAGATGAGCTGCTGACTCGCATTAAGTCTCATCTGCAGCTGTCCAAGACAAACCATTCCTATGGCCGGTTTGTGCCAAGTGAGTACCTCCGCTTTTTGAAAAAAGACAGCATCGTTGAGGTAAAGCTGGGCGATCACGTCAGTAAAGAAATGGCCGTCATGTTTTCAGATATTCGCTCCTTTACGACCCTGTCTGAAAGCATGACCCCCCAGGAGAATTTCGATTTTGTGAATGCCTACCTGCGTCAGGTGAGTCCCGTCATTCGCGATCAGAATGGCTTTATCGTGAAGTATTTGGGCGATGGTATGATGGCTGTCTTTCCAGAAAGCGTAGACGATGCGGTGGCTGCTGGCATTGCCAAATTGCGCAGCGTGGCCGAGTACAACCAGCGCCGACAAGCAGATGGGTTTTGCCCTATCGCCGTCGGCATCGGCATTCACTTTGGTCATATGATGGTGGGCATGGTGGGTGAGGCGGCCCGGATGCAGGGCGATGCTTTTTCAGATAATGTCAACTTGACTGCTCGGCTAGAAAGCTTAACCAAGCTGTATGGGGTTTCTATGATTGTGAGCGATCGCGCCCTATCCCAGCTGAGTCACCCTGAACGCTACCAGACCCGTTTTCTAGATCGCGTCATTGTCAAAGGCCGTAGCGAGCCCATATCACTATACCAAGTCCTAAATGGAGAGCCTGAAAGCACAATTGAACAACTTGAATTAGTTCAAGATAGTGTCACCTCAGGAATCTCCTATTATCAATCGGGATTGTTTAAGAAAGCGCTTGCGTGCTTTCAACAAGCTTTAGAAAAGGTGCCTGGCAACAAAACTGCTCAATTGTACCGTATCCGCCTAAAACAGTTGATTTCAGCTCCTCCAAAACACTGGGACGGCGTCTGGAAACTGTCTCATAAATGAGTGGACCCACACAGAAGTCCGTGACTCTGACATGGGCATATTTAACATGCATTCAGTTTGTTCTATTAGCACTGCATCACCCGCATCACATCAATGAAAATCGTCACTACCGCAGACACCTTTTTTAAGGCGATGCCTATCCAGGCCTCTCAACTCAAAGAGAAAGATCTTCCCGATCAGCTTGTAGAAGTTGAATCTGGAACAGACTTAGATATTGTTGACTACTTTCCTCACGAAGGCCGCCCCGGCACCGCTGACGATCACGTCTTTGTACAGCTCAAGAACCCCATCAAGGGCTATCAGGGCATCCGCTGGTTTGTGTACGGTTTGCACGCTCAGCTAGAAGGCACCGAACCCAATAACAACCCCAAAGACGAGCCTGCTGAAAAGCCTGCTGTTGTGGAGACACCCGCGACCGAGCCGATTGACTACGGTCCTAAAATCTCTATTCCTGGCATCAGCCGCCAGGTTGGCATCTATGAGCCGATTTACTTTGAGCCTGCTGTTTGCAACTTTACCTGGTCTGAAATGACCAAAGGGGGCTCTCGCATTCCCGTGAGTTCAGCAGTGACTCAGCGCATTGTCCGCCTCGCAAAGTACATGGACGAAGTGCGCACATTCCTAGGCGGTCGCCCGATCCATATCACCTCTGGATATCGCGATCCCATCAGCAATCGACGTGTGGGTGGTGCCCGTAGCTCTCGTCATATGGCGGGCGATGCCGTTGACTTCTGGGTGGAAGGGATGGACGTTGTCGATGTCTTTTACAAGCTCAAGAGCTATCACCCTAGAGGTGGCCTTGCCGTCGGCAACGGATTTGTGCATTTAGATCTGCGTCCAGGTTCTCCTGCTCGATGGACTTACCCAGGTGGTCCTCGGGTCAGCCTCTGGTAACGGCTGGAGTCAACGCTTTTGTTGGATATTTATAAGAGTATGTGAGGCACCAGCTTGGCCTCACATACTCTTTTTTTTGGCTGCATAGCTGCCTGTGTTATGACTGCCTGTGATTGCATATTACTTCGCTAGTTGAGTTATGTAGCGAAGTGCGAACGGCCGTAGCTGCGGAAAGCTATACAAACAAGAAAACACCGCAAACGCTTACAATAAGCGCTTGCGGTGAAATGACTCGATCTAAAAAGGGGTTTCTCTATAGCCTGACGTAGGCCGCAGGCTCTGCCGTTTCTACGATGGCTGTAAGTCCGGCGAATTCTAGCAGTTGGTTCCACTCTGTTTCAACTTCAGTACTGTTAGGCATTTGTTGTTGTAGCTCGGTGAGTAAAACAGCCGCGTCGTGCCACA
>JBCBKQ010000008.1:0-43615 GCA_038521595.1 Cyanobacteria bacterium J06627_28
AAACAGCTCTACTAGAGGTGACAGCGTATAGATAGCGTAGTCAGCACTCAACACAATAAATAGGCCGACAATGACAGTAAAAGCATATGACTTGAGCGGATTAATCAGCGCAGGGTGAATGCTGTGGTCAGTGAGTTTCGTCACGCGTGGCCGCTCGCGAGGTTTGAAGAGGGCAGAGAGCTGCGTGCCTTTGGCGAGCGTAGGGGTTGGAAACATGAAGGCGATCGCGCACCCCACCAAAAACATCGCCAGCAAAAACACCCCCACCACATCCCAGCGAAACAGACGGTAGCTAATGTTCAAAAAATCAATATTGAAGCGCACCATATTGACATGATGAAAGCCCAGCAGCAGCGCAATCACGATCCCCGTCGGATAGCGAGCGCTGTGCAGCAGCTTGTAAAACAGCCCCAGCACCATAATCAAAATGCTGATAGGCAGATAAAAGTCCACCATGCGCGCCCTCTGCACCAGCCCGATCCCGCCAAGTAGGCTCACCACGACAGCAGCGGCCACTACGATGAAACCCAATGTCTTTTTCGTCATAGTGATGCCCTCATATTGCTGACGAACTAGCCCGCCGAGCTTTTTAACGGCTGAGCCATGCGATCGCCTCTCGAATCCACGCCTCAGTATCGTCACTTTTGCTAATAGCTGAGTTACGCCCCACCGCCACTAGCGCCTTCGAAATCTCACTATTGGTATAGCCCAGAGCCATCAGCATCATTTCCACATCTTCTTGTACCGCAGACACAGGCCCGCCCGTGGGTGCCACGATCCCAGAATGCTGCCGCCAGTCGCTCAGCTTTGTTTTTAGCTCTAGCACAATGCGTTCCGCAGTCTTATTGCCTACCCCTGGCGTGCGAGTCAGCACCCGGGTATTGCCATTCACCACAGACTGAATCAGCTCATTGAGACCGAGGGCATCGAGCAGTGCCATCCCCATCTGCGGTCCAATCCCACTCACCGAAATCAGCAAGCGATAGACATCGCGCTCAGCCTTACTGCCAAAGCCAAACAGCACCTGCGCATCTTCGCGGCTCTGCAAATGGGTGAAAATCTGTACCGGATCGCCCAGCTGCGGCAAACTGCCCAGCACCCGTGAGTTCACCTGCATGTCGTAGCCAACCCCGCCTGCATCTACCGTGACGATGACCCGCCCGTTGGGTAGCTTTTGGCTGTCTGCCAGTACACCTTTGATATAGCCAATCATGTTAGGTAGCCAATCACGGACGCTGGCCAGGATTGCGCTGTAGGGGTGGACGCTCAGGCACAGCGGGCCGACTCATCGAGGTTGTAGCCTCACGGCGCGTTGCCGGACGAGCCGCGCCCGTTGCCGGATTAATCTGTGACTGGGGCGCAGTATTCTCTACATCCAGCGACTGCCCGCCCTGAATCTTCTGACGACCATTGCGCAATACGTGCAGCATTTCCATAAACTGCCGCTCCATATTCTCTAGCACCTGATCGGCGTAGGTATCGGCATCTTCTTGAATGGTTTGCGCTTCGTTGAGCGTACGCGTGCGCGTCTCTTCCCACTCTTTGCGAGCCTGATTTTGCAGCTGTTCTATTTCACCCAGGGTTTGCCCCCGCAAAGACGCGCATTCTTGCTCGGTTTGTGCCCTTAGCTGCGCCGCCTGAGACTCTGCCTGCCGGACAATCGCCATCTCATTTAGAATGGCTGCCGCCTGCTTTTCGGCAGAGGTAATAATCTCCTGGGCGTACTGCTCAGCCTCAGCCAAAATCTCTTCGCGCTGCTGCACAATCTGTACAGACTCTTGCACCGCAGCCGGTAGGTTTACCCTGACCACGTCGAGCTGGTCGAGCAGCTCATCTTCAGACACCATGGTTTTCCCACCCGACAGGGGAAGGCGAGGGCTTTCGAGCACAATTTCTTCGATTCGATCCAGCTCTTGCTGAATGCTAAACCGCTCAGAAGCCGGATTTTGGTAGTAGTCGCCGTTCGCAGGAGTGTTCACAGACTTTTTGGGTGAAAGATTTTCAGAGGGTCTACAGTTCTAACAGGTCAATTTAGCCAGTCTTGACTCACCTGAATGATTGTTCAAAATTATGACTGTTCAAGCTTATGACTGTTCAAAATTATTATTGTTCAAAATTGGCCTTTGCCATAGCATTTCTCAATATCCTTGGCAATATGACTTGGCACCAAATGGTCAATGGGCCCACCAAATCGAGCAATTTCCTTGACTAGACTACTACTTAAGAACCCGTACTCAGTAGAGGTTGCCAAAAAAACGGTTTCTATCTCCTCAGATAAAGTCTTATTAGTATGCGCCATTTGCAGCTCTTTCTCAAAATCTGACAGCACCCGTAGCCCTCGCAGCAGCACATTGGCCTTACGCGCTCTAGCATAGGTGACCGTCAGCCCGTCAAAGCTATCGACATCGACATTTTTTAAGTGCTGCGTCGTCAGCTGAATTTGCGCAATCCGCTTTTCCACCGAAAATAGCGGCTTCTTCGTCGGGTTTTTAGAGACAACAACGATAATCCGGTCGTAGAGCTTGCTGGCCCTGGTGATGATATCTAAATGGCCTCGTGTGATGGGATCAAAGCTGCCGGGATAGATTGCAATCATGAAAGGCGCAAGGGAAAATAGTCGGGTTCTTCTAAGTAGTGTATGACCCATGTCCCGTGCTGTCCTAAAATTTTCCTCCGAAGACTGCGGCATTTGCCACAAGATGTCGTTTTACGACGAAAAGGTCGCAAAGGAGCTGTCGCTGGACTTTGTCAATATAAAAATGCAGGACACCGCTACTTATCGCAAGTATCGTCAGGTGCTGCTGAGTCAATATCCTGACAAGTCAGACATGGGCTGGCCGACGTATATCGTGTGCGACGACCCGGAGGGCGACTTTCAGATTGTAGGTGAAGTGAAAGGTGGCCATCCAAAGGGTGAATTTCGCTCGCGCCTGCAGGCTGTCATTGGGTAAAAGGCCCTTTTCATGCAGAAATGGCTCGGGCATATACCCAAGCCATTAGGAGGCAATTATTTAAGCAACTAGCTTCAAACAATTAGATTTGAGCGATTAAGCTTCAAGCGATTAGCGATTGCCAAATAGGACAACCTACCGACTTTTCAAGCCTTTACGCCTACAAAACGCCGATATTTGCCAAACCCAAGATAGCACCCACGCCAATGGCATGACCTAGGCTAGTGACGGCCAGCAAAGCAGGCAAGCCAAGACCCAAAAACACACCGGGCGCTGGGCCTGCATCAGGAATCTGAATGACCTGCTTGCCAATAAAGAAGGCCAGCACATTACAAATGATCATCACGATGGCAACATTAGGGCCCCACTCAACAGTGTTGGGGACAGTTCCTAAAGCAGCAAGTAAAGGCAGCATTGATACGCTCTCCAAAGAGTATTTCTAGTGAGAATGGTCAGTGGATGGTCAACGGACGTCGTTCCTAGCTACTCTAGCGCCTAGACTCTGGCACCTAGACTCTGGCGCCTAAAATTTAGCGCCCAAAATTTAGTTACCTAGAAATAGATAGCCCGTCACCGCAGACACTAAAAGCCATCGCTCATAGCTATCTTTCATGAATATGGAGATAGGGATGTCGAAACCCTGTGGTTTCGTATCAAGAGTTAACACTTGCGACTTAAGAGTTAACATTAAAAGCTGGAGTCCCGTGGCCGTTGCAGCACATAGCGAATCGTCCAAACAGCAGATTTATCCCAAACAGGAACGTGAGCAATGGTAAGAGGATTGTTGTGGCTGCCGCTACTGGTCGTGTTTTTTGGACTGGCTTGGGCAGGGTGGAACGAATATCGAAAGGTCGAAGTATACAAAGTCTGGGCCACTCAGTTTGAACGGGCTAAATACGACATTTACGCTGTGCTTGGTCAAAAGGGCGATCGCTTGACCTGGGGCTTACCCACACGCAAAGGCGTCATTGATACAAACGAGCTAAATCTTTTGGAGGTTAAGGGATTGGCCATCGAAGTCAATAACCAGCCGATAGACCCAGCAGACCTACCGACCAAGGGCCGCTTTGCACTGGGGTTTACAACCAAAGACGAGCGCCATTTGAGCATTCCATTCACCGATGGTGATATTACTCAACGCTGGTTTGAGTTTATTCGTCAGACATGGGCGCTGTAGACTTTGAACTCATTTTTTAATGGGATGATGGTTTTAGCTGTGAAGTGGGCAGTCTGCTAAACATCCTGGCTTCAAATTTAGTTGATATGATGCTGAGCCTTTCGCCCAGCCGCCGACAAGAAGTGAAGGCTTCTTGTGATCGCTTCTTATGGTTGCTTCTTAATAAGCGCTTTTTGGGTCTGACTCCTCACCGCGAACGACGGCTGCTAGGGTAGACTGCTTGCGACAAAAGGTTCAATTACTCTTATTCAATTGCTTTCATTCAGTTGCTTTCATTTCTGCTAAATGCGCTAATCGCGGCCTGATTTTTTTGTGTGCTACTGGTTCGTGAATATCAATGTCTTCCACCCTGCCCAATTCTTCTGACCTACTGTCTTCTGCCCCCAAAGAGGCGCCTGAGCTCACTCACAATGCGACACCAGACGCTGTGAGTGCGTCTAAGGAGGTGGCGGCCAATGATTCACAGGCAGAGTCCTCAACAGCAGCAGGCTCAGATGGCCAGTCCAGCCAGTCCAACACTTTCGCCAAGGGTGCTTTGGCAGGCATCTCTGTGCTGCCAAAACCGCCTGCCCCCAAGCTACAAGCGTTGGCTTCTCGGCGGCAGCAACTCAGAGCCCAGCGCAGGGGGAGATTTTATACGCTAGCTTGGCGGACGGCGGTAGTCGGCAGTTTAGCCTTTGGCCTAGTGTGGCTGGCGAAGTCTCCGATTTGGTTGATTCGCTCTGCGGATCAAATAGAGGTAGAAGATAACGAACTGCTCTCCGATGACAATGTGCGATCGCTCTTATCAATCACTTACCCTCAATCTTTACTAGAGGTTCAGCCCGACGACCTAGCCGAGCAGCTAGTGGACTATGAGCCCATTGCCGATGCCATCGTCAGCCGTCAGCTATTGCCGCCCGGCATCTCAGTCAAAGTGATTGAGCGCACCCCTGTTGCCGTGACGCTGCCCGACCCAGCCACCGCTGTCCAGCAGATTCCTGAGCAGCCTGTGCCGTTTCAGGAGCCCGGCGTCATTGATGCCCAGGGCTATTGGATGCCTTACAACAGCTATGCGGATATTGGCGCAACCGCGCAGCCCCCAACGCTGAGCGTCAAAGGGATGCAAGCTGGCTACGAATCTGCCTGGCAAACTATATATAGAGGCATTGCCCAAAGCCCGGTCGCTATCACCTCTGTTGATTGGACGCGCGCAGACAATGTGATTTTGATCAGTGAGCTAGGCCCAGTGCACATTGGCCCGTTAGGAAGTAACGGTGGAAATGGCCTAGAGAGTAACTTTCAAGCTCAGCTCATAGCACTCGATCAGCTCAGGGGCATCAGAGACAAAATGACCGAAACCATCGCCTACATTGACCTGCGCGATCCTGATAACCCTGTCATTGAAACGGTACCTTCAGCAGAGCCTGATACCGAGGAGGCTAACAGCATGTTCTAGCTCAACCGCCGAGTTTGAGAAGCTGCGCGCCAGGGTTTAGGATCCTTTACTCACTCCTTCATCAATTTCTATTACCATGTGTACGAGTTAATTCAGAAGCAGCGTTTTTGTTGCTAGAGGCGGTTGCTAGAGATTGTGACTAAAGGCGGTCGAGCAAGAGACGGCGCAGAGTTTGGCTTTTTTTGCAAGTTCCCCTATAGTTGACTCAATCCGTAACCGGCAGAAAGCCCCCAGAAAACTAAAAGCCGCTAAAAGTCGGCAATAACCTAAACATTTTTTATGTTTTTGCTCGGTTGAGAGACAGGCTTTTCACTTTATAATTCTTGACTAGCGTTAATCGAGTCAGCGAACGTCAATAAGGTAGGTCTTCCCGACCTGGTTTCCCTGAAAAACTCGATTTTTCACTTATACATACATACCAAAAACATCAGCTCACCCTATGAACAACGCATCCCCTCACACAGATTCTTATGCGAACGATGGGTCAGGTGTACAATCGTTTACTGCAGCTAGTAATGGCAGTGCGCTGTCAGCGGAAGGGCCGATGAGTGGAGAAATAATACCAAGCAGCATTGCCAAAATTAAGGTAATTGGTGTGGGCGGCGGCGGCTGTAATGCTGTCAATCGTATGATTGACAGTGGCCTAGCGGGCATTGAGTTTTGGACGGTCAATACCGACGCCCAAGCACTCACTTACTCCAGCACCACCAATACGATGCAGGTGGGCCAAAAATTGACGCGCGGTCTAGGCGCGGGCGGCAATCCTTCTATTGGTCAAAAAGCAGCCGAAGAATCCCGCGACGAAATTTTTCAGGCCGTCGAAGGCTCTGACCTCGTATTTATTACCGCTGGTATGGGCGGTGGCACGGGTACCGGCGCAGCCCCCGTCGTGGCAGAAGCCGCCAAAGAAGCAGGCGCCTTGACAGTCGGCGTCATTACTCGTCCTTTCACATTTGAGGGCCGTCGTCGTACGGCTCAGGCCGATAGCGGTATCGCGGCCCTACAGGCCTGTGTCGATACGCTGATTATCATTCCAAATGACAAACTGCTGTCAGTCATCTCTGAGCAGACGCCCGTTCAAGAGGCCTTCCGCGTTGCGGACGATATCTTGCGTCAAGGTGTGCAGGGTATTTCGGACATCATTACCATTTCTGGCTTGGTAAACGTTGACTTTGCTGACGTAAGAGCCGTTATGGCAGATGCCGGTTCGGCACTGATGGGTATTGGTGTGGGCTCTGGCAAGTCTCGGGCTCGTGAAGCCGCGATCGCAGCCACCTCTTCACCACTGCTAGAAACCTCTATCGATGGCGCCGGCGGCGTTGTCTTCAACATTACAGGCGGTAGCGACCTCACACTACATGAGGTCAATCAAGCAGCTGAGATCATTTACGAAGCGGTCGATCCCAATGCTAATATCATCTTTGGTGCGGTCATTGACGACCGTCTCCAGGGTGAAATTCGCATTACGGTGATTGCCACGGGCTTCAGTATGGAAAGTCGTAGCATCCCTTCGATTACAGGCACGAGCCGTGTGACGCCGATGACTAGGGTGCCAGGCACAGGAGTCTTTGAAGGCACGGGTGAGGCGGTAGCCGATTCAGACGCTCAGCCAGAAGACGAGAGCAATCAGCCTGTCATTTCTCCAAACCTAGACATTCCTGAGTTCTTGCAGCGTCGTCGAAATCGATAGGCTGTGATGGCTCCCTCAACTGAACAGTCTTCTGTGCCCGTTGCCTTGACCATTGCTGGCTCTGACAGCGGTGGCGGTGCAGGTATTCAGGCAGATTTGCGAACCTTTTCCTTTCACCGAGTACACGGTACCAGTGCGCTTACCTGTGTGACGGCTCAAAACACGATGGGCGTAACACGAGTCGATGCTTTAGAGCCCGCTGTGGTCACTGCACAAATTGCAGCGGTGGTGAGCGATATTGGCGTGCAGGCAGCCAAGACGGGGATGCTGCTAAATCAGGCCATCATTGAGGCAGTCGCTGAATATTTGACAGCGCAACCGATTAAAAATTTGGTGGTGGACCCGGTAATGGTCTCTCGCACTGGAGACAAGCTGATTGCAGAAGGTGCGATCGCATCTCTCACCACTGCCTTAATCCCCCTTGCAACCGTCCTCACGCCAAACCGCTACGAGGCACAAATCCTCGCAGATATGCAAATTGATACGCTCGCTGACATGAAAGCAGCGGCACAGGCGATTCAAGCCCTGGGTCCGCAGTGTGTGATTGTCAAAGGCGGCGGCTTTGCGGGTGAATTGCGCGGAGTAGATGTCTGGTGCGACAGCAACCATCCAGCAGAAGTATTGCAGACAGAGCTCGTAGATACACCCAATACCCACGGAACGGGATGTACGCTTTCGAGTGCGATCGCAGCCAACCTCGCCAAAGGCTTAGCGCCCTTATCCGCCACTAAAGCAGCCAAGACCTACGTCACCCAAGCTCTGAAACATTCCCTCTCCATCGGCAAAGGTCAGGGGCCAGTGGGTCACTTCTATCCATTGCTGTAGCTATTTCAATTTGTTTAGCTCTTCGCGCAGCGCTTCCACCTCTTTGCGTAGCGCTTCTGCCTGACGCTCTTCTTCTGTGAGCGACTCGCTATCGTCCAAAATCTGAATCTGTCTAGGCCCATCAGCGTCGGGAGCAGAGGTTGTAGCCTCGGTCTTAGACACGCCTGCCGCAGTAGACTGGGCTCTCTCTACCATGTCGTTCATCATGGTTTGTGCTTCTTCGGCTGTGATTTCACCGCGTTCTACCAGCTCATCTACCAGCTTCTGAGCCTGATTACGCAAATCACCAAAAGCCCCGCCTGCCTTCTCTCCTGCGTAGGAGGCAATACCGACGCCCAGATAAAACGCCTTCTGTACCAAGTCACCAAAGCCTGCCATATTAGCTGCTCCTTGCCAAAGATCTCTGCTCTAGCATAGTGAGCCCTTCTGGCCGCTGCCCACCACAAATAACCGGCATAAAAAGTGGGATAAACCCACCACAGCACTTTTATAGCTTTACTTTTATGGCTTTGCGCACCTAGCTTTAGCGACTACCTAGCGTTAGCGGCTACCTGGCTTTAGCGACTACCCACAGCTGTAGGCCGTGTTCTAGCCGTGTTCTAAAGGACGCTTTAAAAAGCAAAAGGCCCGAATTCCACGCCTATCACAAGCATCCCGTATTGCTGCTACCTTCCGGTCCTGACAAGATTTGGGCGTTGTAATTGCATGGGTCCGAGCCATCTCTAAGATAGCATTACTTAGCGACCCGAGACCACAACTCCCTGTGACATCCCACTCGCTAGGGCGCCCAGTTTGGCCGCGCCCAGCTATAGGTTTCGCCCAGCGTACCTAGCTCCAGAGGGGGCACGCCCGCATTTAGTTCAGAAAACTTGCCCGATTCTATCGCCGTCATCACCATTTCCATCAGGTCTTCATAAACCCTCAGGGTTTTCACATGCCCATGGCCTAGCTGCTGACGAAAAATCTCTATCGCCGTTTGAAAGAGCGGATCGGCGTCGCTGTAGCGAGATTGTCCCCTATAAATTTTGGCAAGCTGGTACAGGGAGTTCCCCGTTTTGAGCGCTGTGGGCTCCTGCTGAGTTTGAATGGCAACCGCCTCCGTCAGCAGTGCCTCGGCCTCAGCCAAGCGATTTTGCAACACGTATAAGTCTGCCAGCTCAGCCATGACCTTAGCGGCTTCTATGTGGGCGTCTCCCCACGCTTGTCTTTGCTGTTGCAAGCTTCTGAGATAAATTCTTTCGGCTTCTTTGTAGCGTCCCTGGCACTCGGCTAAATAGGCCAAATCGAGCGGGTCGATAGACAGATCGGGCAAATCGATGCCCGGTCCTGGGCGATATTGGCCGCGTTGACTGTCGCGCTGCCGATCATCTCCTTCCCAATCCTCTCCTTCTGTAGATCTTTCCTGCTCCAGCGCTCGATTGAGTGACTCGATGGCCTCTTCCCTAGGGACTGAATACGTTACCCAATCGCCCCTTTTAGGCATTCGCTGGTATCCCAAGGACTGCCTTTCTTGATGCAGCCTGGCAAGGTGGGCCTCTTTCTTAGAAAAAGGCGCGTGCGGTGAGATGCGATAGGCAGAGAGTGCCTGCAAGTCTCTAATCGTCTGATGGGGCAGCCTAATCCGACGGGGCAGTCGGCGGCGTGTGCCTAATAGCCCATTTTTTTTGTGAAGATTCTTCCAGTGTCGGAGCGAACGACGAACCCACCTTAAAAAGTGTTTGATCACAAGCCTAAGTCCAAAGCCACTCTATGTCGCCAGTTAACGTGATCTCCGTCACATCAACCGTATTGTATATGAACTTTTGGTATAAATTTCGTTTTTATAGCAAGCTGCTCAATGCATTGAGCAGCTTGCTAAGCACTAAGCTTTATAGAACAAGGTTTGTAGCTGTACTCGGTGCAACAAGCTTAGTGCAGATTGCTATAGCTGAGTAAAAAAAGTTGAACCCAAAAAAAGAAAAAGCGATTAGGGCGCTTCGTCACACGGCAAAGCACGAAAAGCTATCTGCGGAGACCGTGATAGTTATTAGGTGGTCTAGTGACAATGTGATTTTTGGATGTGATTTTTGGATGTGATTTTGGGATTCTATCTGGCGCTCAGGCCAAGACTTCGAGGATATCTGCCGTAACGCGGCAAATTTCTAGCATGAGAATGCCTTGCTTGACCTGGGCGCTCGCAAGCACCATCAAAAGCGTTTCGCTGCCGCAGCGGGTCAAAATGCTATAGCCCTCGCTACCCTCCAGCAAAATGTGTTCTATGTCCCCTCGATGAAGGGTTTGGCCAATGTTATCGCCTAGGGTGATGACGGCAGCGGCCATTGCGGCGGTGCGAGCCTCTTCTAACGCTGGCGGCAGGGTAGCCGCGATGGGCAACCCCTCAGTAGTGACCAAAGCAACCCCCTGTACATGGGGCGTCTCAGTGACGAAGCTTTGTACAATTTGATTGAGCCGTTCGGTGTCGATGCCCATACTGTTTAGTCCTCGCTTTGGACGGTCTCACTGTGAAAGTCCTCGCCTTGAACGGCCTTACTGTGAACGGCCCCACTGTGAACAGAAGCTGCTGTACTATCGGCCGCTCGAAAGGCTTGCTGCGCTGCTTGAGAGACGCCCTGCAGTACAAACTCCATGAGAGCGGTGTCGTCTGCTTTTGTAGTTTGCTCTGTCAAAACGCACAGCAAGTAAGGATGTGTGCTTTCTGACTCTACGTATGCCGCATAGTGTTTGGCGTTTGGGCTGATGCTTGCCTGTGCCAGTAGCGCCGGCAGATGTAGAGCTTGGCTAGCTGAGGCCTGCTGAAGGGTCGCCATGATGGCCTGAGAGCGAGCACTACTAGCCGAGACACCGCCAACGATGCTGTGCATCAGCCGTGCGATCGCATTCGACGTTAGCTTGTTTTGATTGTCAAAGGTTTTGCCAAAAAAATCACGCTCGCGGCCGTAGGGGCGATCGCACCAAGTCTTTTGACTTATATTCACTGAGCGCAGCTCTGGCCAGCCCAAACTCTTAAAATATCGATTAACAATATTCCGCTGTGATTCCCAAGTCGCCATCGGGCCAGCAGGCAGCTCTGGGCCACTGGTCGTACCCGTGAGCACATCTAAAATATAGCTGGTCGCATCGTGACCGTGGGGCGTCATCATATCTTGCATAGCCCGCTCCATTTCAGCCGAAGACGCCACCATGCCCTGCTCTAGCCACACATGCGTCGCCACCAAGTAAAACAGACTCACCAACCGACCCGGATCAATTAGCTCTACGCCCCGATAGCTAGCGCCCTGGGGCTGGTACTGCCAAAACTCTTCTGCGCTGAGACTACCGCCTGTATTGACTCGATAGGGTGGGTCGTAACTAATCCAGGTGACGGCTATTTGGTTCTGGGCCAGGTCGGGAAAAGTATCCCAGGTTTTTTCTAAAAGTTCGTCCAGGTTAGCTTGTAGCGTTTGACTAGGTTGAAAAAATTTGGCAGGCATAGAGAGAGATTACGTAAAACCTAGGCTCGTGCCCTGTCCGGCATGGGTAAGGGCAAGCTGTTCGTATTTTTTGGCGTGGTCGATGAGGTCTGCGGCCTCGGCTTCGGTGAGCGCTTTTCGGACTTTGCCAGGGACACCTACCACCAGTGACCTCGGTGGCACATCTCTGTTTACCACCGCGCCAGCGCCAACAATACTACCCGCCCCAACGCGCACGCCGTTGAGAATAACGGCACCAATACCAATTAGGCAACCTTTTTCAATATGTGCACTGTGCACGACAGCGCGATGGCCAATCGTAACGTACGCTTCTAGAACGGTTGGCTGCTGCGGGTCACCGTGGAGCACCGCGCCATCTTGCACATTGCTGCCAGTGCCAATGTGAATACTTTCCACATCACCACGCACCACCGCGCCGTACCAGATACTAGCGCCTTGCTCAATCTCAACGCTTCCAATAACGGTGGCATTGGGGGCAACGAAGGCGGCTTTAGACAGATCTGGCGTTGGCCATATTGATTTCATTTGAGAATTCATTTTGGAATTCATTTTGGAATTCATTGGGAATCTCGGCAGAGAACGGGTTGGCGAGCAGGTTGGCAAACTGATTGACGAACTGATTGACAAACTGATTGGGCAAACTGATTGACCAACTTACCTGCTAGCTCATCTGAACATCTAGCTAGCTGTAAACCTAAGCTAGCTATAATAAACTTAACCAGCAGACGCTTTATATGATGAGCCCAATTGATAGGGCGATTGATGATACTTGCCTTGGTAGAGATTTTTGATGCTTGGCTCCGCCTCTCAATATCCCATATACGGCCCCGAAGTACAGTGTCCGCACTGCCGTCAGCCTATCCCCGCCTTATTGCTGACAGATAGCTATCTCTGTGCTCGCCATGGCGCCTTTGAAGCAAACCCTGAGACAGAAACGCTTGTACATGTGCAGTCTGGTCGCAATTGGCGACGCTGGGAGGACAAGTGGTACCGACAGCATACGCACCCTGACGGCATCCGCTTTGAAATTCACGAAGAGCTAGATCGCCTGTATACCAAAGGATTGCGGGCGACTCGAGTGATTATTGCTGAGCGCTACCAGCAGCTGATGAGCCCCTACCTAGAGCATGGTGCTCCCTGGCAAAGTGCTTCTCAAGAAAAGGTGCCTAAGCTATACGGTCTGCCTGTTGTATTTAGTACGGCGGCCTCCGAAGAGCCCCGATGGGAGGTCGTTAATTTTGACTTAGAAAAAGAGCCGGGCATGCCCACTCAGTATCGGTATCTCAAAATATTTGAATAGTGCGTTTCATCGCAGTATGGGAGTCGTCGGGTTCTTTTATTGTTTTTTCTTCTTCGGGTTTTTTCTTCGGGTTTTTTCTTCGGGTTTTTTCTTTGGCTGTCTTTTCTTCGGATGTCTTTTCTGTGGCTGCCTTTTCTATGGCTGCCTTTTCTGTGGGCTCAAAGCATGTCTAGGGGTAAACCACTCAAGGTATAAAATTTAACACTCCTTTAAAGTTGTCATTGTGAAAGGGCCACAAGAATCGCCCCGGGCGAAATCCCTCTTATGCTGTGTTATCAAAGCTTGGCTGGCTTATGCATCACGCTTCTATCAAAACGGCTGACATTCATCAGGCGATCGCGTTTTATGAATGCTTGGGCTTTGCGGTAACGACTCGCTTTACCGCAGGCATCACCCTCGCGTGCTGGATGGAAGGCCTAGGCGGGCGCATAGAGCTAATGCAGGTGCCACAGCCACGCCCTGCGTTAGATGCCTTTGTCGATGAGCACTACACCGGCTACTATCACTTGTCGTTTGATTTGACAGAGCAGGTCAGCGATTTGTCCACTTGGATCGAGACGCTAAAAGGCAAAATGACCGATGCTAAGGGTCAGTTAAAGGTACTACTACCGCCTGAACAGCAGCAGATTGGCGAGGTACTTTACGAGGTGGCTTTTTTGGCAGACACAGACGGGCTGCCGTTGGAGTTTCTCAGACAGATAGAGGGTTGAAGCCGGATACAAGGGAAGAAAGACTTTTGAGACTTTTGAAAAGGGCAAGCTTGTGGAGAAATCAATGGGCGTTGACTTGATGCCATTTGCAGACAACTGGGCGTATCTGAAGACGGAGCTAGCCTGGCTAGACCGGCTGCTAATGCTAGCAATTAGCCGTCAGCGCAAAGAAAAAAAAGCGGTGGCAAAGGTGGCGACCACCGCTGCAGATCGCCTCAGTAGCCACTGGTGGAAGGGTGTCATTTCTGTGCCGAACCCATCCTATGACGATTGCCGGATGCCACCGCCTGCTGCCAAGTGCAAGTCAGTCAGCTATCAGCATCAGCTGGAAACCCGTATCAAAGTCAGTGCAAAGGATGAGGTCGTACTGGCATTGCCCTCTTTGCGTCATTATTTGAACCTGACTCTATTTGAGAAAAACTTGCTGCTGATGGTGCTCGCGCCTGAAGTCAATCGTCGATACGGCAAGCTGTATCACTTTTTGCAAACGGGTGAAGAGAGTTCTTCTAGCTCTGATTTGCCCATGGTAGATTTGGCGCTGCGACTGCTGTGCCGCAATAATCTAGAGCGGCGGCGAGCCAGGGCAAGACTGACCGCGCCGGGTTCATTAATTGATCGGCGGATTTTGCGCTATGTGTCGCCTCGGCCCAGTACGCGCCTGAGCAGCTATTTGCAGCTGACAGATGAATGGGTGGATTATTTGCTCTCTGAGGAGCCTGATCAGGCAGTGCTGTTTGAGCGATTGGCAACACCGACACCTGTATTGGCTTTGCCGGCGCCGACGGCGGCGAGGCGAGCGGTGAAAATGACGCAGCCAGCCGTGTCTTGGGATCAGCTGATTTTGCCAACATCAGTGCTCTCTCAGCTACAAACGCTAGGTCAGCAGACATCTGCTGGGCTGTCTGCACAAAATGCAAAAGGCCAAGTCGCATTTTTGGTCGGTGAGCGCGGTACCGGAAAAACCATGGCTGCAGGCGCGATCGCAACCTCTACTCGTCAATCTTTAGCCACTCTAGATTTATCCCAGGTCGCGCCCGAAGACTGGGAGAGCGTTTTAGCCGATTTGGATTCTAGTCGATATCCGGTGCTGCTCGTAAAGGGAGCGTCCGTTTGGTTTGGGCGCGATCGCGACATTTCCACCGCGCAACTTCAGCAGTGGCTCTATCGCCGCCAGTGCGAACCCGGTCTAACCCTGCTCAGCGATCGCTATGTACATATGCTGCAAGCTCGCTGGCGTCAGCAGCTAGAGGCAACGATTACCTTTCCACTGCCCTACAAAGCTGCCAGAAAAATGCTGTGGCGACAGGCCTTTGCAGGCATTACCTGCAGTGACAAGATTGATTGGATGCTGCTGGCGACCCAGCTGAAAATGACCGGGGGAATGATTCATGCGATCGCCCAAGACGCCATTACCATCGCCCAATCCAAAAATGCGAAGAACATTACGCTAACGCACATTCAGCAGGCAATACGGCAGCGAGGCCTGGAAATATAGCAAAGCACGGAAAGCTACAGCAAAGCGTCGAAAGCTATCAGTGAGCAGCCCTAAAAACTATCTGACCACCATCTAATTTCTTCGATTGTCCAGCTACTTAGGGTTTCTGTAGGCGGCAATATGCCTGGATAGGTACTATCTGAGGGGCCATCGAAAACGTATTGAATATTGTCAGTATCAGGTGCAAAACACATGGCTTTGCCCTGATAGGCATCCACGCCTGCGACGCAGTCACTGCCTGCATTGTCAAAAACATCGCTAAAAGGGGTGCCAATGTCATGGCCCAGTGAGTTGATGACCTGTGGGCTACTGCTCGTAATGGTATCGATGGTCGTATTGTCAGGTAGCGCTGTGATCGTTAATAGCTCTCCTTCACCGTCGGAGACTTTGATGGCCGGATACGTCACACCTTCAGCAGAAAAAGAGTCTTCTGTAACGGTGCGCCCCGGAAAGCTCGCTTGAATTTCTGCAACATCAAATGGAGTGTTGCTATCTATATTGCCGATACTATTTTTGGAAATGACGATGGGAGGAGTTGCTGTATCACCTGCTGTCGTAGGTGCTGCGGCAGTAGGCGCTGCAGGCTGTGAGGGTTCACGCTCCTCTGGGTTAGCAGGCTCGGTAGCAGCAGGTACTTCTGGGGCTGTTTCTAGGGGGGCTTCTAGGGCTGCTTCTGGGGCTGCTTCTGTTGTATCAGGTTCAGTGACAGTAGGCTCATTATTGACCGTTGAAGAGTTACAGCTGGTCGTAAAAAAGAGTAAAGCACTGATAAACAACAGAAATATGAACGCTGACTGTCGTGAAAAGTATGAGACTTTATGCTGCATGATGAGGTCTGTAAGCTTGATAGATTAAATAGAAGTTTCGATAGGCGTTCAACAGATTACGCGCTCACATCTTAGCGGCATAGGAGCATGTTTTGGATTAGGCAGTCACAATTTCTTGTGTGGCGGCCCACTGCTGGATGTTTGTGCGGCGGATGGCAGCGGCCATGAGGTCGGGAAATTGGTCCGGAGTGCAGGCAAAGGTAGGAATGCCAAGGCTGGCGAAGGCGGCTGCGTTGCGATGATCGAAGGCGGGTGCACCATCGTCGTTTAGAGCAAGCAGTGTGACGACTTGGACACCGGAGGACACCAGCGCTGCCATGCGTTTTTGCAGGGAGACGCTGTTGCCGCCTTCGTAAAGGTCGCTGATGAGGATGAGAATGGTCTCCTGGGGTTGGCGGACGGTGCTCTGACAGTAGGCGATCGCACGATTGATATCTGTCCCACCACCAAGCTGCGTACCAAACAGCACATCCACGGGGTCTTTTAGCTTCTCTGTCATATCCACCACTGCCGTGTCAAATACCACCATCTGTGTGCGCACGGCAGGAATGCTAGCGAGCACAGCAGCAAAAATACTGGCATAAATAACAGAAGTCGCCATCGATCCACTTTGATCGACGCATAAGATGATGTCTTTTAGCGCGCTGCGTTTACGGCCATAGCCGATGCGCCGCTCTGGAATGATGGTTTTGTACTGAGGCTGGTAGTGGCGCAGGTTCGTGAGGATAGTGCGATTCCAGTTGATTTCGTTGTGGCGGGGCCGAGTGTTCTTTTGGGCGCGATTTAGGCTGCCGGTAATGGCCTGCTGCATGGGTGCCTGTAGTTTGCGCAGCAAGACTTCGACCACTTTGCCCACGACGAGGCGAGCGGTCTCTTTTGTGGTTTCAGGAATGACGCCATTGAGCGACATGAGATTCGCGACTAGATGCACGTCTGGTTCGACGGCTTCAAGCATTTCAGGCTCTAACAGCATTTGGTGCAGGTTTAGCCGGGTGAGGGCGTCTTGCTGCATGACGCGGACAATGGAACTGGGGAAGTAACGGCGAATATCGCCGAGCCAGCGAGCGACGTTGGGGGCAGATTTTTCGAGGCTGCCGCGCCGTTGGCCGCCGCCTTCGTAAAGCGCAGCGAGGGCTTTGTCCATGTCCATATCGCCACTGCCTAGGCTAAAGCCTTCACCGCCTGCCTGTTGTTCTGCGCTGCCCTGCACACTGGTTTGCACTTCACCCTCACCGCAAATGCCATCTGCTTTGCCACCACCGAGTACCAGTCGCCAGCGTCTGAGCCGGTCTGTGCGAGTGTCGTTATCGGTGTGTGAACTGTTGTTTGCAGGCATATGGTTGAAGGCATCGTGTGGGATGAGATGGCGTTATTGAGCTAATCCGATGAGCTGTTTGATTAAAGGCAAGCTGGTTTCAGCGCGGGCATGGTCAAAGTGACTGTTTTTTTCTGTTGTCTGTTCTGAAGTGCCTCCAGCGCGAACTTTCTCTCCCATTTGCCTTCTCTCTGGGGCTGGAAAGTTTGAAAAAGTGCGCCGCAGTAGCGGCAACAGAATAGTGAAAGCGTCGTCTGAGAGCGTCACCATCCAGCTGTCTAAAACGTTCCAAATATTGTCGTCGTGTAGTAGCAACAGGCCACTGCCGCGTAAAAAGCCTTCTACCCAAGCGGCGGCCTGAGTGGGTTCGTTGGCCAGAGAGAGCGCAAGGCTCAATCTTCTAGCAGCTTCGTCTGTGGTGAGGGTGCCTTCGTCTAGTAAGAAGCGGCAGCTACGACCAGAAATGAGGCCGTGGAGCGTTTGCTGATCGCAGAGCTGTTGTAAGACGGCTGACCAATGCTGAGAATGTTCTGTGTTGTTGAGGCGTTTGATGGCGCTGTGGGTTTGCGCGATCGCATCCATCATTCCACTGGCAGCCTCGTCATCCAAAGACGCACAGGCCCCCGGCAAGCCAATGCACACCCGGGCCACTATGCCATCGACCACTTCTATAACGGCGCTGCTGTCTGTTTGGCGAACGTCGCGGTAGCGCAGAATGTTGACCAGTGAGGGCAGGGCAGCCATGAGGTGAGTGACGTCGCTGTCGAGGGTGGCCATGTTTTGTAGCTGCTGCATGAGGTGTGCGATCGCACCCGGCAAATCCGCCAGCAGCAAGCGATCTAGCAAATGCGTCAGCTCGTTTAACTGATTGGCTTCATTTGCTTTGCTGTAAACGTAGGCTGTGGCAGCATCCATTAGCGTATTTCCCCAGCGGCCCGCTTCAACGATGGCAACGCTCAGTTCGGGCTCCCAGCAAAGTCTCCAGGCTTCTTTGAAGGTGCCTTTGCCGCTGGTGGTTTTAGGAATGCCCCAGTCTATGCCGAGCAGGCGCAGACGATGGAGAAGGTGCGATCGCGCTAAATCCAACTCTTTTCTTAAGTCCAGAGTAATTAGTTTTTCGCTGGCTTCGGGCTTGAGTCGATATTTTTTCTGTTGCTGTTGCAGGTTTTGCTGGAGTGGAATGAGGGGTGTGTTGCTAGGGACAGTGCCAATGCGATCGCTCACGATTAGCTGCTGATGAATCAGCTTTAGCGGCGTATCATCCCCAAAGCACAAGACAGTTTGTGTTGCCTCGTTGAGCTCTTCAAGCCCAGGCATGGCAGAGTCACGTAGGGCAGCCAAAGCTTCTGCAAGTCTTACAGCTTCTATGACGCTGGCAGAGGATGCTGCAAGGTCTTCTTTGCGCAGGAGGCGAGCGACTCGGGTGAGCCATGAAATCGCGCTTTCTGTTGTACTTTTATCTGTACGTGAGCTTTCCCACAGGTGCGCATACCAGCCCGGGGAGCTAATGCCCGCACCGTAGCCATTTTGGTTAGATAGGCGAGCATATGTCCAAGGAATCCAGGTTGCATTGACCTTGACTTTTGGTAGACCTTTGAGCAAAGCATTGTCTTCTTTTTGCTTCGGGAAAGGTTTGCTAACAGAGGCATGAAGCGCTGGGCTGTGCCATGCACCACACACGACGGCAATGGTTTGAAACCCTTCTTTTTGAGCCTGTCGGATTGTTTGGCGCATATGGGCTTCGCGCAGCATCTCACGGCGATGGGCTGGATTGTTTAGGGTAGGTGGATGGGTTTGTTCTTGATCGCTGCGCAGCGCGCTCATCGCTTCTAAAATTGCGGCGAACAGTTCTGTATTGTCCTGTCGCTGTTCTACCATGTGTTCCCACCAACGTTCGCTGTCGGTGTAGCCAGCAGCAGTGGCAATTAAAGACAGCGGATCTAATGGGCGGTGCGAGGAGTGTGGTGATGGCTCAGCGTCATTGTCACTGCTTGGCTCTTCATCGTTGTTTGTATTGGCCTTGTTTGTATTGGCCTTGTTTGTATTAGCCTCGTTTGTATTGGCCTCGGGCGTAATGCGCTCTGCCATTTGATGCGCTTGAGGCAAGTCCATAAAGCGAACGGGCAGATTGTTTTTTAGGCCGTGCTGGATAGCTTGCCATTCAGGAGAGAAAGCTGCAAAAGGATAGTAGACTGCCTGCTGAAGATGGTCGGGTGGATAGAGCAGGAGGGCAATAGGAGGTGATGTTATTTCGTCTGCGACGAGGGAGATAATATTGTTGGCTTCGGGTGGCCCTTCGATGAGGAGAATATCAGGATTTAGCGCTTGCAGCGATCGCACCAAGCTTCTAGCAGAACCTGGGCCATGGTGACGGATCCCAAAGATAGTAGTGGTTTGACTCATTGCTTAAGCCAGCTCCCGGCAGGCCCTATACACATCATGCCAATCCTCTCTTTCTTTCACAACGGTCTCTAAATATTCTTTCCACACCACAGCATCTTGCACGGGGTCTTTAATCACGGCTCCCTGAATGCCCGCTGCCAAATCTTCTGCACTTAGGCTGCCATCGCCAAAGTGAGCGGCTAAAGCCATGCCGCTATTCACAACAGAAATGGCCTCCGCAGGGCTCAGTGTTCCACTTGGAGATTTCACCTTGGTTTTACCATCTTCAGTAATGCCGCTGCGCAACTCGCGAAAGATAGTGACAACGCGGCGAACCTCTTCTAAAGCCGGTGCTTCGCCTGGCAGCTCCAAGGCACGTCCCAAGCTTTCTACTCGCGTTTGGACGATTTTGATTTCTTCTTCTGCATGGGCAGGCACAGGTAAAACAACTGTGTTGAATCGTCTTTTCAAAGCGCTGGAAAGTTCATTGACGCCTTTGTCTCGATTGTTTGCAGTCGCGATTAGGTTGAATCCTTTCTGAGCCTGCACCTCTTCGCCTAGCTCAGCAATGGGCAATAGCTTTTCTGAGAGAACGGTGATGAGGGTGTCTTGTACATCTGCGGGCATTCGCGTGAGTTCTTCTACTCTAGCTAGCTTGCCAGTGGCCATGGCGTTCATCAGTGGGCTTTCTACAATGGCACTGCGAGAGGGCCCTTTGGCCAATAGCTCCGCGTAGTTCCAGCCGTAGCGAATGGCTTCTTCGCTGGTGCCTGCTGTGCCCTGAATGAGTAGGGTAGAATCGCCAGAAATCGCAGCGGCCAAATGTTCAGAAACCCAGGATTTGCCTGTGCCAGGAACGCCGTATAAGAGTAGGGCACGGTCTGTGGCTAGGGTTGCGATCGCAACTTCCATCAGCCGCCGACTGCCCACATATTTCGCACTTATCTCCACACCATTCTCTAGTTTGCCGCCCATCAAGTACCTGACCACAGCCCAGGGCGACAGTCGCCAGTTTGGCGGTTTTTGCCGGGTATCTGTTTCTTCTAACGCTGTGAGTTCTTGCGCAAACTCCGTTTCAACATGCTGCCGTAAGACGCCAGGAGTACTGTTTCCATCAGCCTTGCTACGTTTCTCCTCTTTTGTCTTTTTCGTAGCTTTCGCCTTTGCCGTAGCCATTTTGTTCTCCTTGATTTAAAGACGATTCACGCTAAAAGAAACAACTTACTTCAGTAGAACTCATTAGCCGCTCCCGGCAAACGCCTGATACATAGCCCAGCGATATTCCAATAGTCCAACAAACTCATCGGCAAATCGCTGCCATGATCGCATTGCTCGTCTATCTACCATAATCTCTCCTATGGTTTTAGCAGCTTCAGGTGCGAGGCCTGGGTGCAGCGTTAATGCGAGACTTGTTGGCGGGCTAAAGACTGTGCCGTACTTGTGCTTTCGTTTTATCACCTGTGCCAGCTGCTTGAGAATTAACTGGCTAAAGGGATAATCCCAACTCGCCTGACACTGGGCAACCAGCTTTAGCCAATGCGCTGAGTTTTGGTCGTTGGTTTGGGGTGGCAGCTGAGAGCGAAGGTACTGTTCTTTTTGCGGTGTGGGTAGTAAGGAGACTAAGACAGTGAGCTGGTCTAGGTTCCAGGCATAGGTGCTAAATTGGTTGAGTAGGGCGGGTGCCCATACGCGAGCAATATCTTCATGCTGTTGGTTGCAGATGGCTTGTGCCCAGCTGTGAATGAGCAGCTCGCGATCTGGATGAGTAGTGAGTGTCGTGGCGAGTGCGGCAATATCTATATTCCACTCGGATAGAGGCGTACTGGCAATGAGCTGCTGCAGCCAGCTGGCTTGCTCTCCTAATCCGCTTATCGCCTTTTTAGAGAGGCCGTCTTTTTCCCACGCAGGGTCGAAGGTTTTAGGTAGCGTCAGTGTGATGTTGAGTTTGTGGTTTGTAGTGAGCTGAACAAGGTCTTTGGCCCGGTTTGCCATGCGCTGACACCACCTGGAGCCCAGTAGCTTTGAGAGGTGTTGTGCAGCTTGCTGACGGACGGCTTGGGCGCGATCGCACAAAGCAGCTTCTAAAAAAGGCTCATCCTCCATCGAAAGCCCGGTGCTGAACAATGCGATCGCACTTTCTCTCTCACGCCAGCTCTCACCTTTCCAAGTTTCTACAATCGCTTCTCTCGCCCCTGCTGGATCAATCCGTCGCCAGCTACGAATGGCTATGGTGCGTTGCTGTCGATCACCACTTTTCCATTGTGCTGCCCACTCTGTTTTTTGCTGCTCTAGCGCATCTACAGAAATCTCTTGAGCAATCTCTTGGATATGAACGCTAGCATAGTGCCAGTCTGGATTTTTCTCGGCTAGCCAACGTCCACGATTGTCGATGACGGCTTCTATAAGCGGCTGCAAGTCGGTATTTTTTTGACCCAATCGTAAAAGGTCTGGAAGATGCTTGGCGGGCACGCGCTGTCCCGCAGTTGCTAGGAGTGACAACAGTTCACTAAGCGCTTGTGGGTAGTGAGTGAGTCCTTTTTGTAGCTGGCGAGCGGTGCGATCACTACAGCAAGGCTGTACATCTGGTTTTGCAAGCGTACTGCCTTTGGTTTGTTCTAGATTGTTAGACTCAGCAATGCTTTCTGAATTGTTGTTTTGTGCTGTTATTTTGCCTAGAGAGACAGCGTGCCGATAGCCCACTCGCTCGTATAAAGACAGCGTTCCTGCTGCCTGTAGGAGTGCAGCCTCTGGCTGTGCCCAATCTAGCTGATACAGGAGTTGATTAAGCTCGCTGTTTTTACTAATTTTTTTACTGGATTTTTCATTAGATTTTTCACTAGACAAAGCAGGCATCTGTCTATCAGTGCCGATGAGTGCAGCACTGACCAGCTTTTGCCAGCCTGCGATAAGCTCTGACTGATAGCGTGATGGATGGCGTGATGGGTGGCGATCAGGTGTGGGTGGTGTCGGTGAATGGTCTAAGGCGAGAAACTTTTGCTTGCTCCATACGCTTAGCGGCATGAGATTATCTCTATCCCATTCACCAAATATAGTGAGCGGTCGTCCGCCACTCATCGCCAGTATCTCCCACCCCTGCGCAAAAGATGAACATACGGGTAAAGCGCTGCCTTCACTATCTTCTATCCACCAAGCATGTGTTCTAGTGGGCGTGGTTTGGTAGCGTAACTTTACGTTGGCCAGTGTTAAAGGAAAGGGATTTTGCCAGGGGTTTTCGGTGAGCGATTGGGCATAGTGTGCGATCGCATCTTCCACCCGCTCAACCCCAATACCACTGCGATCACCTTTCTTTTCAGTCGCGACGCCCTGCCGAGAAACAACCACTGCCCGCTGTACCCCCGTTCCCGGATAAAAGACGAGTTCTCCATCGAAGCAACTGCCTGGCAGTAAGCTGGTGTCTAGCTTTTGCCGTCGCCCGTGGGCGAAGCTGAGGATCAGCGCGGCTTTTTGATTGTGTATGCCCCATAGCCACACGCGCTGCATTTTGAGGGCGTCTTCTTTGAGGATGCGTTTCCCTAGAACGTGCCAGGTGTCTTTGAGCGATCGCACCAGTGGATTGCCCTGCTCTGCCTGCTCGACTAAGTCAGCCTTTTTTTGAGTGAAGCCTATCTGCGATCGCACCTCTGCCTGCATCGCCTCCGACAGCGCCTCACTATTTTGAAAGCTCTGTGCCAATACACTCAGCTCGCCCAGCGCCTTGAGCAGACGCCCTGGCCAACCTTCCCCAGAATGCAAAATGCCTGCCAGTTCTTGCACTCGCCTAGCTAAACCGGGTGCCTGCGCATCGACTAGCCGCGCCGCCGCCTGATCCCAAAAGCTGTAGGACGCATTAGGCAGCTCTGCCAGTCCCTGGCGAATCATGTCTTGCAGCCACTGCTCCAAATCGATCAGTCCGGCAGCTACTTTTTCGGCGCGTTTTTGCTGTGCTGTTTTAGGTTGGGTCGTACTTTTGGTTATTACGTTTTTGGCTGTTACGTTTTTGGCGCTAGCACTAGGAGACAGTGCCAGCACTTGCTCAGACGTCCGGACTGTAGTCATCCCTTTTAGTACACTTGGACTATTTCAGGATACCGCCTTAGCCCCCGAATAATCAAATTCCTAGCTGTTTATTGTCCGGCCTAGATATGTTTTGTGTCGGTCGCTGAAAGACGTCCATTTATTAACCCATTGTCTACTTCTTGTTAACAGCGTGTTTAAAGAGTTTTAATCTCTTCCTTCGGGTCTCTGTATATTCTTCAGATGATGATGCCGTTTTTTACGTACAGCACCCTTGTATCAACCGTAAATAACATGAGTCAACTAACTGATCCAAAAATAAAAGACCAGACCAAAATAGCCAATCAAAAAGCGCCTATCGCTCAGTGGATAAGCGTTGTTTTCCTAGTGTATTTGTTGATTGTTGCCGTGGGTATGATTGGCACCGGCTTCAAATCTGCAACGGGTGAGCAGGCCGAACAGCTATTTGCCTTTGCAACAAATCCCTTCATGGGCTTGATTGTAGGTACCGTTGCCACTGCCTTAATTCAATCATCGAGTACAGTCACTTCTATTATTGTCGGGCTTGTTGCAGGTGGATTGCCTGTTGCGAGCGCGGTGCCTATGGTTATGGGTGCAAACATTGGCACCACCATTACGAACACTCTCGTTAGCCTTGGCCATGTGGGCGACAAAAACGAATTTAAAAAAGCCTTCGCAGCTGCAACTGTTCATGACTTTTTTAACCTGCTGAGCGTTGTCATTTTCTTACCGCTTGAAATTTTCTTTCACCCGCTAGAAAGAATGGGTAAGTCCCTCGCTGGCCTGGTTCTTGGGACAGGGTCAGTCAGTATTAAAGATGCCAATGTTGTAAAAGCACTGACCAAGCCTCTAGTCACCGTGTTTAAGGATGCGACCCATGTCCTACCAGCACCTTTTGATGGAATTTTGCTAATTCTATTGGGCATTGGCCTCATCTTTTTGACCATCTCTTTTATTGGCAAACTGCTGAAAAAACTAATGACCGGCAAAGCTAAAGACATCTTGCATGTTGCGATTGGCCGTGGCCCCATTGCAGGCATTTTGGCTGGGACGCTCATCACTATTTTGGTGCAGTCCTCTTCTACTACCACTAGCCTAATGATTCCGCTGGCTGGGGCGGGTGTATTTGGCTTACAGCAAATCTACCCGTTTACATTAGGGGCCAACATTGGGACTTGTGTGACTGCTTTGTTAGCAGCGACGTCTGTATCAGGCGCTGAAGCCGGACCGGCACTCCAAATTGCTATGGTGCACATGGTCTACAACGTTTTGGGTGTGCTAGTGATTTATTGCATTCCCTTTCTTTGTGGTTTGCCGATTAAAGGTGCGAATATATTGGCCTCTGTTGCCGCTGAGAAAAAGTACTTGGCATTTGCCTATATCGTGTCAGTCTTTTTTGTTATTCCTGGGCTCTTACTGGGTATAACGGCTCTGAACTAATAGTTACTACTGTAAATATTCAACAGGTTTTATCATGAGTGAAAAACTGCAGTATGCTCAGCAGCTAGAAGCAAAAATCACCGATGCTAAAGCGCACTTAGATCGTCTAAAGACTGAGCAAAAAGAGGCTTTAATGGCCGGTCAACACGAAGAGATAGAAAATTTAGAGAAATATCTTGATGAAGCCAACATTAGCCTGAAGGGGCTGACCAGTGCTGGTGAAGATGCTTGGCATTCTCTCAAAGAAGATATTGACCGCTTGCTTGTTAGCATTCGTGAAACGGTCGATAAGCTGCTTGGCTAGTACAGAGATTATGGGGGCCTCTTTTTTTGGGGCCTCTGTTTTAGAGGCTTTGTGCATCAAGATATAGCTATAGGTGGCTACAGATTAGGTGGCTACAGATTGAAACTTGTGGCGTAGGGGACTTTCCCTTGCACCACAAGTTTTTCTGTTATTGAGTTTTTGTGTTATTGAGCTGTCATGCCGCCATCTGCGGTGACAACTGAGCCTGTCATGAGTGATGATTCGTCGGAGGCCAAAAACAGTACCACATTTGCGATTTCCCTAGGTTCTCCAGGGCGACCAATGGGCTGAAACTGATCTATCGAAGCGTATACCTTGTCGATGCCGCCGATCATTTCGGCGTGGGCGTAGTTGATGGGCGTATCGACCCAGCCGGGGCAAATGCAGTTGCAGCGAATGTTTTGTTTGGCGTAGTCGAGGGCGATGCCTTTGGTCAACATCAGCACGGCACCTTTAGAGGCCGAATAAACGGTCAAATAAGGCTCAGACACGAGACCATTGACGCTAGAGATATTGACAATTGCACCTTTGCCCTGCTTTAGCATGTGCGGAATGGCGGCTCGGCTGGCATACATGGTGCCTCTGACATTGACATTTAGCGTGCGATCAATGAGATCATCTGACGCTTCGTGAAAAACGCAGGGCAAATTTACACCAGCGTTGTTGACCAGTACATCTATGCTGCCATAGCGCTCTACGCACCCATCAATAAAGCCTGTGACCTGTGAGAGATCGCTGATGTCGGCGGTGACGGCATCAGCAATACCGCCGCTGTCTTTAATGCCTTGAGCTGTTTTGGCCACTGACTCGGCATTGATATCGACGCACAGCACTTTCGCCCCTTCCTCGGCCATTCTTTCTGCGCTAGCTTTACCAATGCCTGAGCCAGCACCTGTGACGACACACGCTTTATCTTGCAATCGTTTTGTCATGTAGTATTTTCCTCCGCAGTTATAGGCGCGATCGCAGCTAACCTAAATCCATCAACTGCATTGATATTTCAGCAATTTCATTGATATCAAGAAACCTCAATGTATGGAGATAGCTAGGTTACAGCCTAGTGTCATGATACTTTGAATTATGTAATTACACGGATAGCATTCTCCCTATTTATCTCCATGCGTAGAAGAACAATTCTAAAGTCATCTGCTCTAGTTGCTTTGGGCGCGGTCACGACTGCGACGCTAGGAAGCTGCAATCAAACCACATCGGATGCACCAGAGGCCACTGGCGATAGCGCGAGCACGGGCAAGCTGCGAGTTGCTCTCGTTCCCTGGTTGGGCTGGGGCGAAACCAAAATTGCAGAGGTGAAAGGGTTCTTTGAGGAAGAAGGCATCGAAGTTGAGCAAACCGTATTTCAATCGGTAACCGAAGTAAATTCAGCGTTCCTAGCCGGTCAGATGGATATGGCTTGGCTGGTAGCTGCTGACTTGGTGGTGCTCTCAGATACGACCCCTGGGCTCAAGTTTATCTACGCCTCTGACTACTCAGGCGAAGTAGATGCGATTGTGGGACGCAATGTAGCAAGCCCCGCTGACCTTGCGGGTAAAACCCTGGCTCGCGAAGAAGTCCCCTATGAAATTGTCTTTGTTGAGAAGTTTTTAGAATCTGCTGGGCTCACCAAAGACGACGTCAATGTCGTTCCTTTGACCGCTGCTGATGGTTCGGTAGCGCTCGTGGCTGAGAACCTAGACGCGGTAGCGACCTACGAGCCTTTTGTAAGCAATGCCGTCAATGCCAGCGATGAGAACACTATTCTGTTTACCGCTGCAGGGACCAATATCATTGTCAATGGCCTAGCAGCGCCAGAAGGAATCTTGTCAGAGCGTAGAGAAGACGTCCTTGCATACCTGCGAGCCCTGGAGAAAGCAAATCAGTTCCGCGCAGACAATCCTGATGAGGCCAACCAAATCATTGCTGATTGGATTGAGCTGAGCCCCGAAGAGGTTGCTGAGCTAATGAGCAAAATCACCATGCTAGATATGGCTGATAACAAGGCGATCGCCTTTGCTGAGGACAATGAGCTCAATGCGGCTGATAGCATCAGTGACGCTGGCCCCATTTTGGTCGAAGCAGGTGCGGCCACAAGCGCTATTCCAGGAGAAGATCTAGTTGATGGCTCCTTTGTCAATGAACTGTAGATAACAGGTCAGATAACAGGTCAGATAACAGGTCAGATAACAGGTCGCCGTTTGGGCTCCCACAAATTCCCTATCATGCAAGGTGCCGATTTTAGGCGATGCAGATGGGGAATTTTCGTTAGTTTGGGGCTTTCCCATGTCATGATTGCAGAGATTTTCATCGCTGATACTGTTGGCGATGCCTTGATCAGTGTTTCTTGTTCTGTGTTTCTTGTTCTGTGTTTTAAGTAAAATGGCCTTGCCATTATTATTCCTATGCAACCTATCGACTGGCTCATTGTCATTGGCTATTTGATTTTGACAATGGGGTTGGGTCTGTATTTGTCTAACCAGGCCCTGCGGCGACCGATGCAAAGCCTAGTAGATTTTTTTGTGGCGGGGCGATCGCTCACTTGGTGGTTAGCAGGCACCAGCATGGCGGCTACTACATTCTCTGTTGATACGCCGCTATACGTCGCGGGTATCGTGGGCAATCGCGGCATTGCTGGCAACTGGGAATGGTGGAGCTTTGGGTTTGCCCATGTGGTGATGGTGTATGTATTTGCGCGGCTGTGGCGACGCTCGGCGGTGGTGACCGATGCTGAGCTAACAGAGCTCCGCTACGGTGGTGAGGCGGCATCGGTACTGCGTGGGGTCAAGGCCTTTTTATTTGCGGTACCGCTCAACTGTCTAGGCATTGGCTATGCGATGCTGGCCATGGCAAAAGTGTTGGATGTTCTTCAGCTATGGCCCACGATTGGGTTAGACTCTGCAACAGATAATTCGAAGCTGTGGAGCGTGGTGGCCATGGCTGTGCTGGTGCTGTTCTATGCCGGATTTTCTAGCCTGTGGCATGTGGTAGCAACGGACTTTTTTCAATACTTTTTGGCACTCTTTGGGTCGTTTATAGTTGCGATCGCATCCCTTAGCGCAGTCGACGGCATTCGTCCCCTCGTAAATTACTTCTCTACGACAGATGCATCAATAGACATGCTTGGCTTTTTCCCTTCCTTTAACGATGGCCTAGGTGGAATGAGCAAGAATTTTGGAGCGATCGCGGGTTTACCCGCAGGCACCTTTCTAGCCTATGTCATGCTGCAGTGGTGGTCATTTCGACGCAGCGATGGCGGAGGTGAATTTGTCCAGCGCATCGTATCTGTACAGTCAGAGACCGATGCTGAAAAAGCCACTTGGCTATTTAACCTGTTGCACTATGTCGTCAGGACGTGGCCGTGGATTATTTCTGCTTTGGCAGCCGTGATTTTGTATCCGGGCCTAGCCGATAAGGAGCTGGGCTATCCGTTACTCATGGTGAACTATCTGCCGCCTATCATTTTGGGCTTAGTCGTAGCGTCATTAGTGGCAGCCTTTTTAAGTACGGTGTCTACGCTGGTGAACTGGGGCGCGTCGTATTTGGCAAGCGATGTTTATAGTCGTTTCTTTAGCCCAAGTGCAACACCAGGAGAATTGTTGCTTGCCGGGCGAGTGGCGTCTTTGTTGATTGTGATTTTAGGCGGGACGGCTGCTTTTATTGCCAATGATGTAGCCAGTTTGTTTCGACTTGCGATCGCAGTAGGTACTGGCCCTGGCCTAATCTTCATTCTGCGCTGGTTTTGGTGGCGCATTAACGCCGCAGCAGAGCTAACCGCAGTGATAACCGGCTTTTTTGCAGGTGTGCTCACCAGCTTGTCTCCTATGTTTGCCATTGAGCCTTTTGGTCAGCGATTAGTTGCCATCTCTCTGGTGACGACACTGTGCTGGGTCACGGCAATGCTGCTGACCGCGCCCGAAAGCGATGCTACGCTAGATCGGTTCTATGGGCAGATTCGGCCCGGCGGCCCCGGATGGAAAAAGCAACAGACTCGCACCCAGCTGCGCCCCCTACAAAACTTGGCCTTAGACAGTCAAAAAGTTGTTGCTGCCACATTGTTATTGTTTAGCAGCCTGTTTGCAGTAGGTGGCTTTTTACTACTGCGATCGCTCACAGGCTGGCTCTCTCTTCTCATCGCCGTCAGCAACGCCCTCTGGCTACGCACCCTCAACAAAAGGCCCGCTTTCCCCATGGCCCGCCCCGGCACAGAAGACGGCTAATTAAACCGTATAAAGAGCATTCTCTCTGTTACTCACTCAGATAAAAGTGGCGCTGGGCTAAGCACTGTAATTGACAGCGTTCCATTGGCGGTGCCGCCTTGGTCATCAGTGACGACAAAGGATGCTGTGCTGGTGAAATCGCCTGTTTGACTCTCTGCGCTGCCGGTCGAGTAGGTCACAGAACCGTCTCCATTGTTGGTGAGTATGCCGCCACCCGAAGCTTCAGAGACGTCTGAAATTCTCAGCACGTCACCAGGGTTAGGATCGCTTGCGCCCGATAACAGATTTATCGTTAAAGACTCGCCTGCTTGGATGGTAAAGCTGTAGTCAATCACAGATGGTGGCTGCTGATTACTCGTTCGTGGGGGTTCAGGAATTTCTTCGAGTAGGGGAGAGAGCTGTTCTGGCTCCTCAGCTCCGCCGACGGCTAAATTTGGTTGAGTCTCTAGTGGAGAGGGGACTGGGCGAGTATTTGTCTGTCTGTTGGGTTGAGGATTGGGGGTGACCGGGCGAGTGGCGGTAGCAGTGCCGCTGATTTCTACAATGACGGTGGCAGATGCGCTGCGGCCAGCGGCATCTTGGGCGGTGTAGGTAAAGCGATCGCGCGTTGCATTTCCTCGATGAGAGTACACGACACTACCACCTTCGATGCGCACCTCTCCGTGGGTTGGCTGTGTCACCTCAATGAGGCTAAGCCCACTCCCATCGGCAGCGACGTCATTTGCTAGGACATTGACAGAAGCAGACCCCCGACGGCTTACGCTGGCGGTGTCATTATTGACGCTGATTCCAAAGGAAGGGCCCCCAGATGAAATGCGCGTGGGGGAAGTTGGCTGCTTTACGGTTTCAAGTTCTCCTGTACCAGACAAAGGCACAACAACCGTTCTGTCAGTGCTGGTTTGTGCGGTGAGCTGGGCTGTAGCTGTCCCCACAGATTCTGGAGAAAAGGCGATTGCGACAGTGCAACGCTCCTGAGGGCTTAGGCTGTCTACGGTGCAAGTTTCTTCAACAATAGAAAACCTGTTCTGCTGTCTGCCAGATACGGCTAGAGTTTTAATGTCTAACGGCATCTCGCCTGTGTTTTGTAGCGTAAAAGCTAACCGATTATTTTCTTTTACTGGCGTTTTAGGAAATGCGATCGCACTCGGTTCTGCCACAACATTAATGGCCGTTCCAACACCGCTGTTCTGTCCATTTACAACAGCATCTATCCGGACTGTGCCATCTGTTGAACGCCCCAACCTTGCCAACAGCGTTTGCGGCAGGCCCAAACTCCACAGCACACCGCCAAAAAGAAGAAACCCGGCAAACGCAGTACCCAATGGCCACCATCGGCCCAACCACTCACCTAGCCTTAGCCCAGAGGCCGGTTGTTTCGGCGGTAGCCGGTCGCCAACTGACAAATAAGGCACCAAGAATCCTAAATTGTGCCGGGTAATGGCTGCACCTTCTGTATCACCTAGCTGCTCTCGTAGTCGCAACGCTTGCGAGAGCCACAGGTCGGCTTGATTGGTATTGCCCAGCGCCAGCGACCGAGTGCCTAGCTGATGCAAAATCCAAGCCTGCGCATTGCCCTCGCCCAGCTGCTCAGCAGCCTCTAGCCCATGCAGCAAGACTTTCTCCCACTGTGCCCATCGCCGATTGACAGAGAGTCGGCGGTCGAGAGCATGGGTGAGCACGAGGCTTTTGTTCCACTGTTTTGTTTGCTGCGTCCATGCCAACAAGTAGATTAGCGCGTCCACGGTACTGGCAGCAGAGAGGGCGGTACCTTTAGCCGTAAAGTACTGCATGGCTCTCTCTAACCAAGGCTGGAGGGCCTGGCCCGGCTCTATAACGGCGGCCAGATCAGCGCAGAGCTGATAGGGAGTATCGCTTATTTCTGGGCTGCTTTTCACCAGGTGCAAGGCACAGAGGCTAGAGAGCACTTCGCCTGCTGTTGGAATTTGGGTAATTGCTTTTACTTGCTCAGCGGTGAGCGCAGTACCGCCCATGGCAACCATCAGTGCCAATATGCTGCGCTGGGGCGCAGACAGCTGAGCAATCATGCTTTGAAAGAGCGATCGCACCGCGTTGGTTTGGTCAGGGGCGGCTTGCATGGACTGCACCAAAACAACTAAGGCCTGAGGCGGCTCGCCTGCTTGAGCACTGAGTCCCAGGTCGTTGGCAAGTCGTTTCGTTTGCGCAGCGGCTCGCCGTAGCTGCAGTGGATTGCCTTTAAGCGTTTGCCACAGGACTTCGGCGGCCCTCTTTTCTACAGGAGAGAGTACTCGGCCTAGCTCAGTTTGCAATAGGGTGATGGCATCGGATAGGGGCAGTCCAGGAAGTGCGATCGCAGCGCCTTCTTGCCAGTAGGTTCGCGTTTCGGACACCATGACAAACGTGGAGTGCGGCAGCGCTGCTAGCAACAGCTGCATGTCTTTAATCGAAATGCTGACATCATCTAAAACTATCAGCGCTTGCTTTTGGCCTAGAGACTGCCTAGCTTGAGCATAGCTAGCTTTGTAGGGGGGCACCGCCTGATAAAAAGTCTCATAAAGCAATTGCAAGGTATCGTCTGTAGGCTTTTGGTGCGCAGACAGATAGACCACGCCATCTGCAAAGTACCGAGTCATCCTTGCTTGATGAGTGATGTACTCTACGAGCCTCGTTTTGCCAGAGCCCGGTGCGGCAAATAGCTCAACGGGTAAGCCCTGAGACAGCGCTGATGATATGGCCGATAGCGCCGACTGCCGATCCAAAAGCGAAGAGGCAGGGGCTGGTTTTAGGTCTATTGGCGTCGCAACAGGGCGAATATTTGGAGAGGCTGCAACAGTCAAAACGCCGCCATGGGCGAGGTTATAGGTGTAGTTGTATGCCTGATGCTGATTGTCAACGATAAGCTGTCCACTGACGTTGCCACCAATATGCACGCTGATATCGCCAGTGGCCTTTGAGCTATCTATTGGGCTGTCTATTGAGCTATCTATCAGTAGGTCTTCTTGCCAGAGAGCGGTTGATGCGCCGGGCAAGCGACCACTGACTTTTGTCAGCTTGACCCAACTCAGACCCAGTTCTTCTTTGAGGTCGCTTAGGGCTTGCTGTAGTCGCGGCACCCAAACCTGTGAGGTGGGCGGTCGATAGGTGGGCGGTCGATGGGTTGACTCTGGCGCGGCTTTATCAGAGTCGCTTACCTGGGCAGCGTCTACAGCGACGGGCTCCAGGGTGACATACAGCAGGCCGTCTCTTTTTCGGGTGCCTACTTTGGCGACGACGGGGCTTTTGTCTGAGGCTGAGGTGCGATCGCGCTCAAACCGTTCACCCGCTAGCACGCTATTAAGATGTGCAGAAATGCGCTTGGCATAGCTCGTTGTCGCATCTCTATCCGGCATGGTAGCGGCCCCGTCGATAGTTAGTAAAAACATTACCCCTCTTAAAGGTAAATCAAATTTGATAAATTCTCAGTACCCTTGTGTGTACTTCTTGACTGTCGTGCCTGCGTAGATACTGAGCCACCCTCTAAACGCTCACCTGAAAATCTCCTGAGGAAACCCTGTGGACAGCGCATGGAAGCTATTCATCTATCCTCAGATACCCCTTAATCACGTCTCAGAACTCTCCTGCTAGGCAATGGCATTCTTAAATCAATGAAGCAAACGCACCGATTCATTCATTGATTCATTCATTGATTTATTCACTAATCCCTCAAGGAGACACAACTCATGAAAAACTTCATCCTTTCCGCTTTCGCCCTAACGGCTGCTACATTGACTTTCGCACCCATGGCCAACGCCGCTGAAGCCGTCGAAAACATTCAGACCACTCGCCTAACGTTTCTAGAAAATCAAACGAAAGCAATTGAAGACATTCAAGCCACTCGCCTAGCATTTCTAGAAGATCAAACAAAAGCAGTTGAAAATTTACATCAGCTGCGCTTGGCAGAGCGAGAGGCCCGTGGCAAGGCCATCGAAAATATCCAACAAACTCGCCTAGCGTTCCTCGAGAACCAAACGAAAGCGATTGAAAACATTCAGGCCTCTCGTTTAGAGCAGCTTGATAATCAGTCAAAGGCGATTGAAAATATTCAAGAGACTCGCCTAGAGGAACTAAACACCAGCACCAAGAGCATTACTCGCTAGAGTCTCATCTATCTAGATCGTGACTTTGCTCTACGCACAATTCAAGTCTTAAACAAATAGTCGCTGAGTCTATGGACACAGCGACTACTCGTTCAGCTTTGGATGCCCACTCTCAATATCTCCGAGGGTTCCATGCTTCATTAGCCGGGCATCCTTTCCTCCGCCTCTGGCCTTTTGCGCATCTCTTCCTTCTCCGCCACCTTGTATTATGAGAGGAGTGACATAACTTTATTTAAGAACACATCATTCAATCAAAGGCAAACCATGGGTTTCTTTCGTCAGTACATTGCACCGCTGTTTATCGTGCTCATTTTTGCGTTGGCTTTGCTGGCGACGAGTGCACGCATTTTCTTGCCGAGCGATATGATGGCACCTGCACCAATTGAAGCACCTGTGTCTCAGATTAATGTAGATAATGTAGCCGCATCCTTTCCATCTAGTCTTCTCTAGTGCCCGAGCAGCCTCCTTTTCCCATTCCCAACTACCGCTTAGAAGCGGGTTCTTTGCTAGACAGAGCCCGACTCGTCAAGTTTATGCAGCGAGCGTACCGAGACCTCGGCGCTACCGAAACAGGTAGTCATCTCGCGGCTACCGTTAATCGCCACTTCAACAAGCAATCTAAGCTGTGGTGGCTCATTGGGCCTAAGGCAACACTGCAAACAGGTGGGCTGCCGGGCATTCAGGCCTATCACGAACCAATGGGGTGCCTCTGGCTGGGTGAGGCAGTTGACCAGCGAAATGGTGATAAGCAAGCCTATGTTTTTTTGCTCTATGTCAAAAGAGGACATCGACGAAAAGGCCTTGGTAGCGCGCTCATGCAGCACGCTCAGCATTGGGCAAAGCAAACAGGTTACGACCAAATCAGCCTTCAGGTCTTTGAAGACAACCATGCCGCTATCCGGCTCTATCTCAAAATGGGCTATAAACCACAGGCCCGATGGATGTCGTTGGATATTTAGCGATAGTTATTAAACTGCAGTGCCATGGGCCAGTCTTCGGACTTAATTAGCTGCATAGCCTCTTGCAAGTCGTCTTTACTCTTGGCCGAGACGCGGACGGCATCTCCCTGGATTGAAGCCTGCACCTTCTTAAAGTTGTCTTTGATTAGCTTAGAAATCTTTTTGGCTTCTTCCTTTTCAATGCCTTTTTTGAGCTTGATCTCTTGCCTAACTCGGCTACCGCTAGCTGCGTCAATCTCACCAAAGTCAAAAATCTTCATCGACAGATTGCGCTTGGCAGCTTTGGTTTGCATCAGCACATGCACCGCTCGCAGGGTCATGTCACTGTCGGTTTCGATGTCGATGCTGTTTTCCTTAAGATCTATCGATGTTTTGGTGTCTTTTAGGTCATAGCGGCTTTTGATTTCGCGCCGAGCCTGATCCAGCGCATTTACCAGCTCCTGACGGTCAAAATCACTAACAACATCAAAGGAAGAACTAGAAGCCATAGTTTAGAAGCTGAAGCTATAGTGCAAAATCGAGAAGTACAAAATCGAGAAGGATAAAATCGGGAAGTGCAAAATCGGGAAATGCAAAATCGGGAAGTGCAATCGCGAAAGACGGCAATCACATTAATCGCATTAGATAATAGCGATAGACATGTGACAAGGACAACAGCTAGCCATCCCAAAACCCAATAATCCTACAAAAGTTATTCTCGTAGCGTAACGCTGAGGGTCATAACGCAGCCTGACAGCTGCCATAAAATAAAGAAACAATGCTGCTAATGCTAATGGCCCAAGAGAGCGATCGCAAAATCGGAATATTCAAAATGTAAAACAGGCTGTAGCCCACTCTGGCGGCTAAGTATGTCAGCACTGTCCCAAGGACTTGCTCACTGGGCAATCCCACCACAAACCCCATTAGCGCCGCAGGTGCATATAGCGCTAACGACTCCCACGAATTTTGATGGGCCCAGGTTGCTCGCTGCGAATATTCTGGCAGCTTGTCAAACATGCCGCGCGGCGCGCCCATCTCGTAGCCCGCCTGAAAGCGACCTAGCGCAACGGCCAAGTACGGAAAATAAACCAGCGCTGCCGCTGCGACTATGCTGCACAGCAGTACATTGGCAGCGGAAACAAACGGAAGCCCGTAAACAATATCCACGAAATATCCAGTGAGAAAAGACGAACGATCACGAAAACAAGCTGGCCCAACGCCTCATCAACGAGGCATTAATAGGCACTAATCTAGGCACTAATCAAAATAAAATAACGTCACAATTTTGCGCTGGTCTTCTGCATCCTGACAGGTCTTGAGCAGCGTTTTACTATCGTGAAAGGCAAAGCAAATAAGCTGCTGGCAGCGACCAATAATCTCTTGATTGCACATGGCACTTGCATCTGCCAAGGGCAGAGCGTCATGCGCCGAATTCTCGACGAGATTCGTCACAATCTCCAGCTGCTCGCGAGATTCCCTAGGCTGCTTCTCTAGGCTCTGCGGCAAGATAACGGTCAACAAATTGGCATCTGCCTTCATGGCACCCCGAATTGCCGCTGAGTTAGTACCTGCCGCACCAGAAGTAATTAGGCGATTACCACCGAGCACAAGTGCATAGCTCATCAGCTCAATCAGCCGCTGATGGGTAATTGGGACGTGACGAGATCCCAAAATGGCAATGCGCTTCGAGCCAGACTGCTGAATGGTGGCAAGCTCTTGTAAAAAGTCATCTACCTTAACAGAATCGAGCGGATTTTCGACGGACTGACTCAATGGCGACCTCGAGGAATTAAAGAGGATACAAAAGACAAGTTTGAGGAGCCAGCATAGCGGTTCCCAGATGCAATATTACCAAACCGATGAAACATTGCATAAGTCACTCCTGGGTATAAGTGCAGTGGTGACTTGTGCCCAGCGGTCATGCCCAGCCCTGATATCACTACCACAGCCCCTATGCAGGAACGGCTGGGCTGAGCCCTAGGGTTTCCATCACTCGATCTGTATCAAAGTGCTGCTCCATCAGGTGGCCAATGCACTCCACCTTAATAGGTTCATGTAGCCGCACCTGGTCAAATGCCTGCTCAATCATTTCTACCGTTGTCAAGGTATCGAGATCAACAGACAAAATGGGCACTTCTAAGTCGTTTGCCCGCTCTAAAATATCTTGACGGGGCGAGAGTCGCCCGGTGAGTACTAGGCACTGGGTCGAACTTTCTAACGCGGCCATCTGAATGTCGAAGCGATCGCCGCCCGTGACCACCACCATATTGTTGGCCTGGTTAAAATAGCGCAGCGCCGAATTTGCATTCATAGCACCGATGGAGATTTCTTCTACCATCATCTGATCAATGCGTTCGGGATTATTGAGGACGTCTGCATTGAGGTGATACACCAGAGCTTCTACGCTGACGCTGCGCATAATGGCCGTACGGGGCAAAATTCCAAACACTCTAATGTCGTGCCGCTCTAAACAGTCGCGCACAGAAGTCTGCGCGACTTCCATCAGCTCTTCGGGCACATCGTTAATCACCACGCCCACTAGCTGATCGCCCAGCTTTTGCTTAGCGGCTAGCATTTTATCGACGACGAGGGCAGAGTGGTAGCGCGTCACCAGCAGTACGCTCGCCTGAGTCATGTCTGCCAAATCTGGCAAAGATAGCCCAAACAAAGACCCCTCTTCTAGGTTGCCAGGGCCTTCAATGAGTAGGACATCTTCGCCTTTACTCTCCAGCACGCTGTTGATAGCAGCATGGTCAATCGGCTGCTCTGTAGTGAGCTGTTGCTGAATGGTTTCTTCGTCTAGTACAAACAGCGTCGGACGGATATAGTCTGATGCGAGATCTAGCGTCTGCGCAATAAACCGGACATCTTCGTCTAGGTTGTCATTTTTTTCACTGGGGCAGGTGCCAATGGGTTTGGCGTAGGCGATGTCTAACCCTTGCGATCGCAGCTGTAGGGCCAGCCCCAATATGGTTGCAGATTTGCCGCTAAATGCCTCAACTGACCCAATAAGCAAATTCTTAGACGTGTGATTTGATGATTGGGGCACGCTTTCACTCCTTGTAGGTTTTGTCGATTTGCGCAGGGCACGTCTAAAGGCCATCACCCTTACTCAGCAAAGCAACTCAGCTAGCAAACGGCTCAATGGATCAGCACATTTGCTCGTATCAGCTCATGCAATTATTTTGACACGTTCGCTTACGAGTAGAGCAAGAAAATCAAAAAAGCCAGCCGATGCCCCGTAAATCAGAGGAATTGGCTGGCTTTTTAATAGGTGACTGAACAGTTGAGTGACTGAACAGCTCAATGATTGACAGATATAGCAGGCGGCCTAATCGTCTATCCGTAGCAGCTTGCGATAAAAGGATTTGTCAAAATCAGGCTCTTTGTTTTGGTTCATCACCACAACGACACTAATTAAAAACTCTACAAACTCATGGGTGGCCATGGTGATTTCGTAGGTGAGTTCGGCGTCACCGTCAAACTGCATGCGGCAGCGGGTGAGGTCGGCAGGCAGCATGGAAATATTCCACGTGGCCAAAAAGGGAACGCTGCCAGTGCCCTCAATTTTACGCTCACCTTCGATGTTGCCCTGCTTGTACAGGCCAATGGCGTAGGGCAGTGCGTTGCGCTTTTTCCCTTGGTAATAAGGCAAGTAAACGCTGGCTTCTGGCTTGCTAGCAGGCTTAATAGATTGAAGAGACATGACTGCAGATGAAGTGTGCTGGTAAAACGGCCCTACTTTCAGACTTCCCGTCTGCTGGCTACCTCGCCCAGGGTACTTTTTCTAGGGTGGTTTCATCGTGGAGCAAACTCTGCGTATTTCTTCTTATCAATTGGTGCAGTGAGAGGTCTGTTTTCGTTCTGCTCTCAAAAGGGGGGTATGGTTAATATTGATATGATTTGTTAAGAGGTATTAACAAAACAACACATGGCAGATTTCGTTGAACCCGCGTCTACGGACTTAGACTTCGATGATTTGGCCTTCGAGGCCGATTTTTTTCAAGGCTATGAGGGACGGCGACTAAAAGCTGCGATCGCACTCTCCATTCTCTGGTTACTGACGGCTTTTTTACACAGTGTTACCTGGGGCCATACCTTTGTTTTAGGCGTCACGGCCATCATGGCTATTCACGCCCTGCGCGTCATCTTGGCAACGCCTAAAAAGTCACCACTGCCGCTGCCTTCTGTAAACGCCGCTGCGAATGCGCCTATGCAGCCTGCTGATTTTGTAAATGGCTCTGCCGCCGCTGCGATTTCCCAGAGCGAATGGCCCTACGTTTCTTTACTGGTGGCTGCCAAAAATGAAGCACAGGTCATCGGGACCCTCGTCGAGTCGCTACAACAGCTCGACTACCCTACTGACCGATACGATCTGTGGTTTATCAATGACAACAGCACAGACAAAACGCCTCAGATTTTAGACCGCCTTGCCCAGCGCTATCCCAACCTCAACGTCATTCACCGTGGGCCAGATGCCAAGGGTGGCAAGTCTGGTGCGCTCAATCTAGTGTGGCCAAAGACAAAAGGCGAGCTCATCGCGGTTTTTGACGCAGATGCTCAGGTCTCACCCGATTTGCTTCGTCATGTGGTGCCGATGTTTGATCCTGACAAGGGCGGCAAAGACACCGGGGCTGTACAGGTTCGTAAGGCGATTGCCAATGCGAGTACGAACTTTTGGACGCGGGGACAAAAGGCCGAAATGGCTTTGGACTGCTACATGCAGCAGCGGCGGATTGCGGTGGGCGGCATTGGCGAACTGCGTGGCAATGGTCAGTTTGTGCGGCGTCAGGCGATCGCACAGTGCGGCGGCTGGAATGAAGAAACCATCACAGACGACCTCGATCTCACCATTCAGCTACACCTAAAGCAGTGGGATATCGGCTTGCTGTTTACACCTGCCGTAGGAGAAGAGGGGGTGGCAAGTGCGATCGCACTCTGGCACCAGCGCAACCGCTGGGCAGAAGGCGGCTTTCAGCGCTACTTAGACTACTGGCGGCAGCTGGCAAAAAATCGTCTGGGCTGGCAAAAGTCCTTTGACATGCTGGGCTTTTGGATTATTCAGTACATGCTGCCCCTCGTTGCCCTACCAGATTTGCTCATTGCGCTCATTCGCCATCAGCTGCCTGTGTATGGCCCCATTACCACTATGGCTGTTGTGATGTCTGCCATTGGCATGTTTACGACGCTACGTCAGGCCGAGACTATGTCTATCTGGAGCGCTGCGGTGCAGACCGTACGCGGGTCTTTGTACATGCTGCACTGGCTAGTGGTGATTGGCACTATGGCGATTCGCATTTCGGTACGGCCAAAGCAGCTGAAGTGGGTAAAAACGGTACATGGAGCAGAGGCATAGAGACTAGCTCAATATCAGCCGCTCTTTATAATGGGCGGATCTTTTAATCGGCAGCTCAATTAAAAGATCTGCCCATTTAACTTGCCGTCGGTGTCCCCATAATTCGTTTGGTCTTGAGCCGGAGGATAATGAGACCAAGGCCAATGGAAAGGCCAATACCGACAAAGGCGATAGGAACAATGTTGGCCTGACGATTGGCGATCGCACTCAATGCCCAAACGGCAACCGCCGGATAAGAGCCATCCTCATATTTCAACGCTATCGTGGCTGCGATCGCACCGCTAATCACCATCATCAGCACCGTCAGCCCGACAGAGCCGGTAGAGAGGGTTGCCCAGTCCGCTGGCAAGCTGATAAGCAACGCCGAAGAGACATTGACAACAGCAGCAACCGTAATCCAGCCAAAGTAAACACTGATAGGAGCCTGCACCAGCCAGCGATGGGCGCGGGTAGGCTTGAGCGTGCGGGTCGATAGATAGCCCATGACAAGGCAACCTACAATGCCGAGCATGAGAATGACCGATAGCCAAAACTGCGACAGCAAAAAGGCATACACCCACACCATCTGCAAAAAACAGGCGCCGATTAGCCACTGGGCGCTGCGTGCGATCGCAGCGTTATCTCTTTTGGCAGGGAGTGCCTGATAAACGCTAAACGCAATCAAACCGATATAAATCAGCCCCCAAATTGCAAAAGCATAGCCCTCTGGCGTAATCAAAACATTGGCAAACGTGGTGTTGGAAACCTGCCCGATATTTTGACCTGCTGGGGGAAAAAAGTTGGATAGTGCGTTCACCGCGATCGCCATCAAAACGGCAACTACGGTCAACCACTGCCGCCCAATCGCTCGGATCGACGTTTGCATAAACTTCCTACCCCTACAAAATGCCTGAATAGCTGAATAATCATTCATCGACAAATACTAGCCGATAAGTATTAGTGCTTATTAAATGATTGCTTTAGTACTTGGCTCAATCATAATGCAATTGCAATCTTGAGACTTTCTAGTTTCATTGTGTCGGAATAAATCACAGTTTTAAGAAGCATTTCTTTTCATGACATCAACTGTTTTGGAAGCGAATCATTTTCTATCAGATTTATTTCCTCAAAGGCTCGATATCTCTATTTTTCAGGAGTTCGTATAATGTCTCGCCGCTTCGAGATTTCGCTAAACCAATAGTTTTCCTGCAAGAAATATTCACGGGAGAATCTGGGCAGTTTAGCTAAGGTAAAAGAACCTTTTAATATCTGCGGAATGCCTTTATGACTAACTTTTCAAAGCTTTCTCCCAGTCTCACATTGCGACCATTTAATTGGGATGCTTGTGTCTTACTTGTGGTTACTTTTTGGCTGAGTAGCAGCGTCTTTTTAGATTTTTTATTGATGCCGATGATGTATGAGTCCGGCATGATGAATGAGCCTGGATTTGCCACTGGTGGCTACAGCCTGTTTTGGCTATTTAACCGAGTAGAGCTGCTGTGCGCCGCAACCATTTTGACCGGGCTATTGGTCTTACGCTCTCGTCAGCGCAACCAGTTTGATGTCGTCTTCAGCGGTGCTCGCAGCCGCTGGGCCTTGATGATTGGAGGGGGGTTACTTGCGATCGCAGTCCTCTTTACCTATGTCCTCACCCCCCAAATGAGCGCCCTCGGTCTCAACCTCAGCGGCAATGACCTCGCACCTATTCCTCACAGCATGGGCCTAATGCACCTAGCCTACTGGAGCCTAGAGGGGCTAAAACTCTTCGGCGCAGCCTTTCTCATGAAACTCTGCTACCGAGACATCTCTGCCACGGCCCAATAAATCCACAGGGCCAGTAAGTCCGCCGGGCCAGTAAGTCCGCCGGGCCAGTAGGTACATAGAGAATATGCAATGGCCATCTTGGCCGTTTCCCTCAAAGTAGTAAAGTCCACAAAGAAGCGCTCGTATCTCCTAATCGGATACGAGCGCTTCTTTGTGCGATTGTCAGCCGATGATGGTGTCCTCACTCACCCGACAGATGCAATAGCAAGCAAAACGCGGAAAGCCATAGATAATAATAGATAGGCTATTCCGCTTCGCTCTCTGGCCATAGCAAGCGCACAGCAAGCAGGCCAAACCCTATCGCTGCAATGCCCTTGACTAGCTTCTCTGGCAAGATTAGGGCAGTGCTTTCGCCCAAAACAACGCTGATAAATGAAGCTAACAGCAGGGCACTAGCGGTACCCAAGAAAACGGCTTTGGGTGAGGCTGTCGAGCCGCCAAGTGCGATCGCCGCCAGCTGGCTTTTGTCCCCTAGCTCAGAGACAAACACCGCCACAAAGCTGACCAAAAATAATTGAAAATCTATCACAACCCTTTCCTCAATTTCTGCCTGTCAGCCGCATTAGACAGCCACCGCCCAAACAGCTAACCGCCCAAACAACTACAGTCCAACAATATCGCCCACTAATCCAATCGTAATCAGCAGCAGCAAAATGCCCGCGCAGATATCCAGCGTCTCTTCTGAAACGCGCTTTGCCAGCCATTGCCCGAGCAAAACGCCGATGAGACTCGTTGCAATCAGCGCCGAACCTGCCCCCAGAAAAACCGTAATAGGCGCATTGGATTCTGCACTCATTAGCAGAGTCGTCACCTGGGTTTTGTCACCCAGCTCCGCCAAAAAAATAGTAATAAACGTCGATAAAAAGACAGCCCAAAACCCGCTGTTGTCTGCTTTTTGTGTTGCAGCAGCCTGCTCGGTTGAGTCTGCGATTTGAACTGCGTTTTTAGAAGAGGAGTCAGGAGAGGTCACAGCGACGATTTCATATTTCTTTCATTATCTGCGATCAGGCCACGAGCCGCAATTTTTTCATGCGTTCTTACCCGTGATATCGATGACGATATTATCCATCCCAATCGCGTCATAAAAGCGATCCATCTCCGCGCTTTTATTGCCATAGATGCCCGAAATCTGCTGCTCGCAGCATTCAATGGCAAAGTCATTTAGCTCGCTGGGTTTCACGTCGTACAGCTTTTCAAACGTATCGGGCTGAACGCGGCAAAAATTAGGACGCTCGTCATAGATGCGGCAGCTCCTTTGGTCCTTGTCGTAGTTGATGCACCAGCCATCGTCGCCAATCATGCTCATATACAGAGCGAGTTCGTCTGGCGAAAGATAGTCTTCTAGGTCGGGCCTATCGTCGGGGTCAAGCTGACAGCAGGCACCACAATTTTTTACACACTGCCAATTGGCCATCTACAAAGCTGCCTCTCGTATGATTTGCTTTAGCATTTTATTCCGATATCTGCACTACATACCGCTGTGCACAAATGTTAAGCAACGGCACTTTTTTGGACTAAATTCAACAAAACACCTTCGGATAAAATCCATAAACCCTTGTAGCTGGGGGCGGTTGGCAACCTTAGAATTTTGTAAACAAAGCTTAATCTACGTTGCCTCAAACAGGTACAATGCATATGTAAGTGAGATTGCGTCAAGCGGTTTGGCTGGAACTGTTCGGAGGATAAATAGCTTTGTTAGATAGTGTTCTTTCTGCTCTAGGTAGTATCGATTTCGTACTCATTGCTCAGCTCACAATGCTATTTATCCTCCGAACAGTTCCAGCCAAACCGCTTGACGCAATCTCACTTACATATGCATTGTACCTGTTTGAG
>JBCBKQ010000009.1:0-43251 GCA_038521595.1 Cyanobacteria bacterium J06627_28
CCAGAAAACGGTACCTCAGACAAATGATAAAAGCTATGGTGGCCAAAGCTATGGTGGCCAAAGCTATAGTCGCTAAAGCTAAGGATTGAAAATTAAATAACTTACCCCATTTCAAGCATTGCCGCAGGCCCTCATCCTAAGTCCTTCTCCCTGGGGGAGAAGGACTTAAAGCTCCCTCTCCCCCAGGGAGAGGGTTGGGGTGAGGGCAGCAGAAAATGTTCATCTTATTTAATCCTCGTTCCTAAGTGCGGATTGCTATATATTTTCAGCAGATTCTGTCTAGGGGGGTGCAGCTTCCGTCCAGGGCATAAAGGTCTGCCCTTGATCTTCAGAAACAAAGTAATATTTTGGCTGCGCCGCATCAGATAGATCTTCGTACTCAAGAATCCATTTGCCCGATTCAATCACAAAGTCGTTGGCACCATACAGACTCCAATACTCCGGCCTGTCTACGCCTGCATCTTTCCAAACATCGTTCTCTAGCAAACGAATTGGCTTAAAGGAAATCGTGTCTTTTCCAGGCTGCCAAATCCAAACCTGATCGAGGCTAAATACAGCTAGCCAATCACCCACTTGCTTTGGCGGACTGTTCATAAAGTCAGCCTCTGGAGACCACATCGTTGTCGTGCCGACAAAGCTCCTAATTTCTTCTTGTTCTTTTGCTAAAACGTAGACCCGCTGATAATAGTCATCACCCAGCGAGCTGTACTCGTAGCGAACTTCTTCCGTGAGTTGGTAGGGAGAAAGCTGATGGCCTGTCGAACGGACGACCTCTCCGGGTTCGAACGGTGGCGCACAAGCAACGGTTGATAGCAGCATTCCACCGAGCAACGCGGGAAAAATACCTGAGCGAGGGCTCAAAGCAGTCATTGGGGTCTCCTTGTAATCTGGCTCAATTGAACGGATATCTAAACAACACAAAAATAACCTTTGAGCTGCTTGTTACCATTCTCCACTGGCTACAGAAGTAGAACAACACTTTTCGCTCTGTAGCCTTTAAAGAGTTGATTAAGATACAACTAGAAGAACAATCCTCATTAAACACGCAACGCTTCTGCGCAAGCGGCTTAATGGTATCAGGAGGCTATAGTCAGCTTTGGCAAACCTCTTGTAGATTACTGGAGCATCTTTACTTCAGGTTGCTTCACCCCTGTTCAGAAGATGAAAGAGGCCTGCGATCGCAACCTTTTGCCTTCATAAAGAAATCCGCATAATAGGGCTAACCCACTCCCACGAGCATCGCCCTATGCATACAGAACTCGTTAGAACCAAGGACCTTACCAATGTCGATAGAGCAGCTATGTATGCGCTACTCGATCTCCATTTCGAAGGCGCAAAGCCAGAGGTATTTGACACTGATTTAGGATTAAAAAATTGGGTTTTGCTGCTGCGCGATGGCAAAGAAGGAAGCGCAAACAGTGAACTGAAAGGCTTTTCAACGATGCTGATGTACGACGTAACCTTTGAGGGAGAAGTCCTGACGGTCGTGTACTCGGGAGATACGATTATGGATCCGAGCGCTTGGTCGCATTCTGGTCTGTCCCAGGCTTGGGTCAAGGCAGTCAACCAGCTGAAAGCGCAGTATGAGGGGAAGCGGCTTTATTGGCTGCTAATTTCGTCTGGATTTAGAACGTATCGTTTCTTGCCGACTTTTTGGAAGGCTTTTTATCCTAGATACAATGAGCTGACACCGCCAAGGATGCAGCGATTGATGCAGTTTTTGAGTCAGCGCCAGTTTGGAGAATGGTATGACGAGGCCACAGGTGTGGTGAGATTTCCGAGTCCACAAAGTTTGCGGGGGCATCTGGGCGGCATCCCATCAGAGAGAATGCGCAATCCCCATGTGAGATTTTTTGCGCAGACCAATCCAGGCGCAGCTCAGGGGGATGAGCTGGTGTGCCTGACTGAGATTTCTGAACACAATTTAACCAAGGCAGGGCAACGGATGTGGTTTGGACAGGTGGCGCTTTCGTCTCGGCAAGGATAAAACAGTTCTCACTAAATCTGCAGTCCTATGACTCTTACCCAACAAAAAACTCATCACAAACATCGGATTTTTAATCGGGCAGATCGATTTGCACAGGGGTGGTATTGGGCCCTGAGGTCGGGCGATCTGAAAGCGGATGCTCGCAGATCGCTTACGCTACTTGGCAGAGAGATTGTTTTACAGCGCGATCGCACAAATATTCCCAGCGCCACTAGTACAAACAACCCTGAGCAATCCTGGCCTACAGCAGAACGCTACGGCCTGATATGGCTCTGGATTGGACAAACTGACCATCCAACACAGCCATTGCCACAGGTGCCAGAACTGGGCGAGCAACCCTGCGATGCCATTGTCAGTGACAGCTTCAACCGCAAATGCCATCCAAACGTACTGCTCATTAACGCCATCGATGCCCACCACTTTAATTCTGTTCATAATCTCCCCCTCGAAATCCGCTTTGAAACAAAAGCGCTGAGCAACGCAGCCCTGCAATTTAACAACATCACTCGCGGCGGCGAAGCCTCCCGTTTTGTCATGTTCATCCGTCCACTCTACAAAAACGAAGTTACCTATCGCCTGTGCTACTGGTATGGCAATACAGGTACTGTCACCCTAGGACCGGATTTTCTCCATTTCTATCTGATGTTTGCCTTGCGACCTGGCAAAAACGGAACAACAGAAGGCCAAATGGTACTGCTCACACCCAAGCGTCCTGGGCTCCATGGCAAGTTGTTCAATCGTATCGTCTTGGGCATTACACAAATAGTCGCCAGCTACTTTGCCAAAGGAGACCGTCACGTTTTCGACAGTATCAAGTTCGACTTTAAAGTGCCTCTCGCTGCAGATCGCGCCATTCTAGAATTTATAAAACACGTTGACCAACAGCCCGCCCTTACCTGGAAAACCTGGAGTTCTTCACAATGACTGTCTCTATTGCAGGGCTATGTTTACCGGCCCTACCCACCGAGCACAAGCTCAATCGCATTCTCGCCTCTAGCCTGGGTCAAAAGTCTCCTTTTTCACCGACTGTGCTGGAGACCCCGCCCTGGGATGCGGCGTGTTTTAACTTGTCTAATTGCAGACTGTTTACGGACGCGGCAGCACAAGAGCAGCAGCAGATTTTACAGCTGGCGAGTCAGGCACTGCTGGCCGAATCCTATGCCATAGAGAGAGCAGGCGTAGGCTATATGGCGAAGATGACACTCTTGGCAGAAACAACAGAAGAGAGAATGCTATACGCGCTCTTTAGTGCAGATGAGACGACGCACTTGGCACAGCTGAGGCCGTTTGTGGCTGAGCCAGATGCGTTGGGTGATGAGGATCCGTTTTTACAATTGTTGGAATCGTTACTGATGACGGGCGATCGCACTGCCTTAATCTTCGTCATTCAAGTCGTGTTAGAAGGCTGGGGGCTCAGTCACTACCGCACGCTGAGCAAGCACTGCCGCCATCGGGAACTAGGAGAACTCTTTCGCAGTTTTCTAGCGGCAGAATCTCGCCATCACGGAGCGGGCATACTGCTGTTTGAAGGGGAGCAGCTATCGTCAAAGAGTCGTAGGTTGATTGTAGAAACGCTCGCTAGGTTTTTACAGATGGTGCAGGTAGGACCACAGCGGTTGGTGAGCGCGATCGCGCAAGTAAAAGGCGGCCTCTCTCATGCTCAGCAAGTTCAGCTATTCACAGAGCTAGACACAGAAACACAAAGCAATGAAAGGCTGTCTTTACTGCGATCGCTCATCACCCAGGCCTCTACCGACATCGCCCAGCAGCTAGACCAGTACGGACTATTTACCCCGCTTCCATCAGCACAGTGCGCTTTAGGAGACTTCTCATCATGATTATGGCTCCCGCCAAAGAACTCACGCTGCTAGATAAAAAAATTCAGCTAAATCATCGCCGGAATAAACAGCAAGATCATACGGAGCGTTTGAATACCGTTGCCAAACAGTTTCGATATGAAGATTGCTGCGATCGCACCTGGCAAGACGAACAATTCTCTCTTCTATACGGCACCGCGCTCTGGGACGAATCCACCGAAGAGCAACGCCGCATACTCAACCACTTATACTGGGTCGCCTACTACTCCCAAATCATCTCCGCCGAAATCGCCACCATCTTTTTCAATCAAACCAGCGCCGCCGGGCTCTATGCCCACGAGGGCTTCCGAGACATCTGCGACATGCTCGATCTCGAGTCCTCCCAGGAGCGCGCCCATATCGACGCCTTTCAAACCATTGCCCGCCAGGTAGAACAGCATCTTTTCGGTGAGTCTCTTTTTACCTATCCCATGCGCGGCCCCTTCACAGAGACAATGATTTTCACCGATGCCAATCAGCTGCAGCGCTGGTGGAAACAATTGCAGCTTCAGGCCTTTGGTCTGCTTTCGGCGGGCAATACCTTTCTCGCCTGCCAATACTTTACCGTGCGAGGCATTCGCACCCTCAATGGCAAACTCATACAGCATCAGCTCAGCCAGTTTTGCCAAGGAAATATCGAAGGCGCACCTATTCCTAGTCAAATCTCTCACTATCACTTTATGGATGAGAGCTTTCACTTCAATAGCTCTACGCTCATTTCCCAAGAGGTGATTCGCGAGCTGCCCAAGCCAACAACCTTTGAAAGGCAGGTGGCAAATTTAGGGATTCGCGGCTGTCAGAAGGATCACAGCATGTTTTCTGTGGTGATAAATGGCATCTTTTGGCAGGATGCGGCGCTGTACAAAACGGTGTATCGATTGCTGCGATCGCCCCTCTTTGGCCTCAGCCATCAGGCCACAAAGCAAATGATGCACCGCTGCTTTGCCCAGGAGTCTGAGGGATTGCACAACAGCTACACAACCCACCAAGAGGCCGTCATGGCCTACCAAGCCTATGTAGAGCCCCTTGAGTATGTATGGTCAACCAATCGACAAATGACCACCATGAGTGCCGCATCCATTGAGGCCTATTTAAAGGCACAAAAACAAAAACTGCCACGCTTTTTTCAACAACGGTTCTTTCAACAGATGGAGGAGTGTGCATAATGTCATCTACAGTTTTCAACAATCCCAACGTTGTGGCAGAGGGCTGGTACGTCGTTTGTCCTAGCCGACAGATCCCCCGTAAAAAGATTCAATCCTTTGATTTGTGCGGACAGCGGGTTGCGATTTTTAGAGGAGAAGACAATCGCGTTCGGGCACTAGAGGCCTACTGCCCACACATGGGGACGGATCTTGGCATTGGTGATGTCGTCGGAAATCAGGCTCGTTGTTTTTTCCACCATTGGGCCTTTGATGAAACTGGCAAGTGTCAAAACATTCCCTGTCAGAAACATATTCCCGCAGCAGCAAAGCTACAGAGCTATGCAACCGAAGAGAAATATGGATTTATTTGGGTTTATCCAGACGCCGTAGCGCCATCCGGCGTCGCAGAATTCGATGAACTCATCGGTCACGATACCGTTGCGCAGGCAGATCGCCCTCTCGCAAGGCAGTGCCATCATCACATCTGCATGATGAACGGCATCGACGCACAGCATCTAAACACCGTGCATCGACTATCTGTCGAGATGGACTTGGCGCTAAATGAAAATGAACAACAAGGCACCATCGACTTCACACTCTCTGGAGATCTACCAAACAATCGGCTCAGCGCTCGCATTGCCCAGCGATTTTTAGGAGAACGATATACCTACGCCATGAGATATGCCCATGGGTGCATCGGGCTACTGACCATGCTAAAAAATGGCCGACTGCTGCCACCACTGCATATGCTGTATGCCTATGTCCCGCTGCCCTCTGGTGGTACAAAGATTCAGCCCATATACGTCACCAAAAAGAGAAAAGGCCCGGTCGGCTGGTTAGTCAATCGCTTTCTGCTATTACTCACGCGGCTATGCTACTACGCCCTGCGAGGAGAAGACGGCAAAATCTACGACAACATTCAGTTTTCGTCTAAAAATCTGTTGCCTATCGATCAGCCTTTAGGTGCCTACATGAGCTACGTCAATGGATTAGCGCGATCGCACTGGTCAAAGGAACCCACTCACACCACAACCACCCAAACGTCCTTTCAGCCAAACTCTCTTCATTATGAGCACTCACACCATTCACTTCCCAAACACTGATTACGAGCCCGTCACCCTTCAAAGTGACGATACGCTCTCACTCTGCCTAACCCAACAAAACTCTCCTATTCTGTTTGGCTGTCGCACTGGCATCTGTGGCACCTGCTTAGTTTCAGCAACAGGAAAGATGGCCCCACCCACCGCTGACGAACAAGAAGTCTTAGCGCTCTTTGCGCCTGATTGTGCAACTGCCCGCCTCGCCTGCCAGCTAAAACATCAAGGCGCTCTTTCATTGACACCGCTCAAACCATGACCTTTCAGGACTTTTGGTATGTCGTCGCCATCAGTAAACAGCTGACAAAAAGCACGGTGCTAGCACGCACCGTACTAGATGAGTGGCTAGTCATTTTCCGAGACAAAGCAGGCAAACCTGTCGCATTGCAAGACCGCTGCCTCCATCGAAACAGTCGCCTATCACAGGGCACTGTAAATAATGGAGAAGCGCGGTGCCCATACCATGGCTGGCAGTACGACGGAACAGGACAGGTCGTAAACGTGCCTGCGGAAGGGCCAAAGAAAGGCATCTGCCAAACTGTCGCACGCCGTGCCACTCGCTACGAAACCCGTGAGCAAGATGGATATGTGTATGTGCGACTCGCAAACCGACATGTCAAAACTGTTCCTTTTTCGATGCCGCACTATGGTGAAAAGGGATGGGAGACCATTAGAGTCATCAACCGATTTAACAACACCGTCACCAACTGCGCAGAAAACTTTATCGACATTCCGCACACTGCCTCTGTGCATCCTGGCATCTTCCGAAATTCGCAGCAACAACAGCTAAAAATGACCGTCACTAGAAGCGAAGGAACCGTCACAGCAACCTATCAGCAAGAAACCACAAATCTAGGCTGGTTTAGCTGGTTTCTCAATCCATCTGGCCAAGAGATTCACCACATCGACCAATTTTTTATGCCAAATATCACCCGCGTAGAGTACAACATGGGCACAACGCGGCGATGCTTCATCACTAGCCAGTCTGTACCCGAAACAGACCATACAACGCTGGTCTATACCGATGTCACGTTTAACTATGGCATCTGGAATAAGCTGGCGCGGCCCTTTGTACGATGGACAGCGCAGCGAATTATTGATCAAGATTTGGTCGCACTCAAGCTGCAACAAGAAACCATTGAAAAATATGGGGAGCAGTTTTCCCATACGCCAGTCGATACGATTCATGTGTTTGTAGAGTCGGTGAGAAATGCGATCGCACAAAACAAAGACCCTCGCCAGCTGCCGGACAAATCCGTCGATGTCACCTTCTGGGTATAAAAAATAAAACAGAGAAGACAACAGCATGACATCCTTCGACATCCCAATTTTCATCACCTTCTGGCTACTCATCACCCTCAGCATAAAGCGCCCTGCTAGCTGGCAACAGTTTCGCAAAAAGCCCCTAACCGACTGGGCACTAGATATTTGCGGTCTCGCAATACAGGGCATTCTCATCCCAATTCTCCAAATCGGTCTACTACACCGGGGGCTGCATCACGTCAGCCCTTCTGTGCAAAACAGTCTCGCACTGCCAGCTTGGGCTAGCTTTCTGTTTTGTGTCGTCTGCGTAGACTACGGCTACTATTGGAATCATCGCTGGCTGCACCGCTTTGGCTGGCCGCTACACAAGGTACACCACAGCGTCACACAATTAGATGTACTCGGCTCATCACGCAACAGCGCATGGAGCAGCTTTTTCATCTTGTACATCTGGGTTCACACGCTGATGATTTATCTATTGCAGGATGCCAGCGGCTACCTATGGGGCATTAGTCTAACCGCCATGCTAGACCTGTGGCGACATAGCCAAGTCGCACCGCACCCACGAGGATGGCTTTATCCGCTATTATCACCTTGGTTAGTCCTCCCACAAGACCACGCACAACACCATAGTGAACAACACAGCTACAACTTTGGCGCAAACCTCAAGATTTGGGATCGCATCCACGGCACAGCCAAAGACTGCTCTCATTTCCCAAAGCACCTTGGCATGACAACCTCTCTCACTTTTTGGCAGCAGTTGTTGTTTCCATTCAGCTCACCATGACACGACTCAGCCAACTACTCGCCTTCTTTCCAGCACTAATCATAGCGCTCTCAGGACTATCTTTTCTCTGGCTGTGCCTTAGCAATAGCTGGATAGTAGCCATCTGTCGTCTACTCTTATTGTTATTTATTCTCTACGGGCTACCTGTTCTCACCTATCAAATACACAGTTATTTTCACCCGTTAAAAGAAGGTATTAGCTATCTCAAAGGCAAAAAGTATTCGCCCTGGTGGGGAAGTCATCAGATACAGGCCATTTATATTGCATTCCCACTATTAGAAACGGGGCTGAGGCTGGTTCCCGGTCTCTTCTCAATTTGGCTCAGGCTGTGGGGTGCAGACATTGGCAAGCAGGTCTATTGGGGTTCTATGGGAGAGATTTCGGATAGGGGATTGCTGAAGGTGTGCGATCGCGCACTCATCGGCCACAGAGTAGGCTTCTACGCACACATCATCAAACCCAAAAAACAAAACCTCCTGCTGTACGTCAAACGCATTGAAATCGGAGAAGGTGCCTTTATCGGCTCTGGCTCCTACATCGGTGCAGGCGTTATCGTTGCACCAGAGGGCTATCTAGAAGCCGGTAGCGAGATTCATCCCAACCAATCTGTCACGACAAATCACAGACAATCTCCCAAACCGCACACAAATACATTCTCAACATCTGGATCAGGCACAGCATCTGAGGTTGATACATGCGCAGAGTAATCAAGGCATTTGGCTACTTCCTCACACCTGCTGCCAAAAGATTTCATCGAGCATTAGAAAATCCTCAGCAAGCTCAGTTAGCCGTACAACAGAAACTCATCAAACAGATAAAGAGCTGTGATTACGCTCAGCATTACGATATTCAGAGCGTAGCAGACTGGAACAAGCTACCCATCGTTGACTACGATGCACTAAGACTTTGGATAAATCCTAAAGAGAAACAAAGCCGACTTACCACATCATCGATTCTATTTCATGAGCCCACATCAGGCAGCAGCGGCGCAATAAAACAGATTCCTTACACACGCAAACTACTACAATCTTTCAATCATTTGTTTTGCGTATGGGCACATGACTTAATCATGCACGGCCCCTCGTTTAATCAAGGGAAGCTATATTTTTCAATATCGCCTAGATTTAGTAAATCGTCAGCCAGCAATGGTACAACAGATGATGCCGATTATCTAAGCCCATGGCTTCGATGGCTACTTAAACCTTTTTTAGTTATCGCACCCGCTGCAAGCACACCAAAAGACTTCAAGCATAAGCTAGCCCAAACATTGTTACTGGCTGACAACCTCGAAATCATTTCTGTTTGGAGCCCGAGTTTTCTCACCGCTCAGATGCACTACATTCATGAGCATCGCAAGCAGCTGCATGATCTGCTGCACACCAAAATGAAAAAGCAGAGGGCGAATCTTCTTCTGTCTTCCACCATTGACTGGGCAGCGCTTTGGCCCCATCTAAAGCTGATTTCCTGCTGGGATAGTGTGATGGCAGCAGATGGCGCGGAGAGGTTGCGATCGCACTTCCCAAACACCTTCGTCCAGGGCAAGGGCCTGCTCGCCACAGAATGCCCCATGACCGTGCCACTCATAGCAGCCAAAGGAGATGTACCCTTACTGGACGAAGTGTACTTTGAGTTTTTAGACGAACAGGGAAATTGCTATGCACTGCACGAGCTGAAAGTAGGGGAGACCTACGAGATTGTTGTTTCTCAGATGGGTGGACTGACTCGGTATCGAATGTGCGATCGCGTAAAAGTCACCCACTACTTTCTAAACACACCCTGCCTCTCGTTCCAGGGTCGAAGCGCTGCCATTACCGATCTCGTTGGCGAAAAGCTAAACCTCCACTTCGTCACTCAGCAGCTCAACCAGCTCAACCTACCTGATGTTTCCTACCAAAGCCTGGTCGCAGTTCAGCAACCCACACCTCACTACGTCCTCCTGCTAGAGCATCCTTCCACTAGGACCAAAACCTTCGACCCATCAGCCTTAGCAACACAGCTAGACACATCCCTCTGCGAAGCCTTCCATTACAAACTAGCTCGTCAGCTAGATCAGTTAGCGCCTGCTCGCGTCTTGACCGCAAGCAATCTTGCAGAGCAGCTAACCCAAAAAAAGGCACGCTCTGGCCAGCGCTGGGGAGATGTCAAACATGCCAAACTCGGCGGTATCTACCCAAACCTAGACTTTCTAAACACAGTCCACCCGCCAAGCTCAAAAACGATAGGTTAGCTTCATGGGTTTTCTTTAGCAAGCCTCGGCAGATCTGCCGAGGCTTTTTTCGTTGAGACCTAATGCCTTGAACTCATTTTTTTGAAACTGCTCGCTCAAAAGTAGGTAACGCTAGTAGAAACAGTTAGAAAATCATCTTTGTTGATATTGAGATCCTTACGTGCTTTAGAAAGCTTAGATTCGTCGTCTTTCATAAAGCTCAAGTAAAGCAGCAAAACACATCTACAGAGACTTCAGCTTACTGAGAATGATAAAGGCAGCCATAGACTACTTTTAGATCATTTTCAGCATGCCTTCATTCTCAAATACAACAGGATTCTTCGGCAAAAACAAAGCGGTTTTCCTGAGATCACCTGAGCATCAAATATTTTTTATCTCATCATTTTATGCCTTATTACGACTAAGCGATACGACCTAACTGTCATCTCTTCACTGCACTGACAAAAGCAACAAGGTAAATCACTTCAAAAGTAATTAGGAATAAATATAATGGCCTACGGACAAGGGACTTCCACAAGCAACAACGCAGCTACAGGAGACAACAATATTGACGCACTGCTCTCATTGCAGCGTTGGCAGTCGAGCAATATTACCTTTAGCTTTACCAATCATTTTGCCAACGACTATGAAGACGAGTCTGGCTATCAAAATAGTGCAGCCCACGCAGCAAGTTTTTCAGCGCTCAATACCGCACAACAAACAGCCAGCCTCGAATGGATAGACATGTTCGAGGCCGTGTCACTACTGACCTTTACACAGCTCACTGGCAGTAGCGATCGCGATGCCACCATCAGAATCGCCCGCTCAGGCCATCCCAGTGCCGCTTATGCATACAATCCCCACGTCAGCCCTGAGGGCGGTGACGTCTGGTTCAAACTTTTTGACAATCCGTCCCTAGGAAATCAAGCATACAGAGCCTTTGGCCACGAAATAGGTCACGCCCTTGGATTAGAGCATGGCCACGACGATGACGAAGGCTTTGAAGTCGCCATGAATACTGATCGAGACTCTTTAGAGTTCTCAATCATGACCTATCGCTCATACATTGGCCAGCCACTAAGCTCCCCATACGGCCCCGAGACCTATGGCTACGCCCAAACGCTCATGATGTACGACATCCGCGCACTTCAAGAAATGTATGGGGCTAACTACAACACAAACTCAAACAACTCAACCTATACATTCTCAACGACAACAGGTGAGATGTTCATCAATGGCGTTGGGCAAGGCACCCCTGGCGGAAATCGCATTTTTCGAACCGTATGGGATGGCAACGGCACAGACACCTATAATTTTTCCAACTTCTCCACCAACCTAAACATTGACTTAGCACCTGGCGGCTGGAGCGATTTAGATGTGGGGGGCAATGCCCAAAGAGCCTACTTGAGTGAAGGAAATTATGCACGAGCCCATGTTTTCAATGCCTTGCAAGTAAATGGAGATGTGCGATCGCTCATCGAAGATGCAAAAGGCGGCTCTGGCAACGATATTATCCACGGCAACGCTGCAAACAACGACCTTGATGGAGGTAACGGTGACGACACCCTTTATGGGAAAGATGGCAACGACTTCTTATTTGGCGTAAATGGAGAAGACATTCTGCACGGCGGCAACGGAAATGATTGGCTGTACGGCGGCAATGACAATGATGTCCTCTATGGAGGCGACGGTAATGATTCGCTGCACGGGCAATCTGGCAACGATACATTAATGGGCGAAGGTGGTCATGACAACTTGTATGGAGAGCTAGGAAATGACACGTTAGATGGCGGGACTGGAATTGACACAGCAATCTATAGCAATATCTCTGGAATTTCTGTTGCGGTAGATTTGACCCTGGGAACAGCCACTGCCTCCAATGGTGATGTCGATACGCTGTTAAACATTGAAAACATTGTAGGTACTAACCTAGACGACGAGATAACAGGCAATGATCAAGCCAATCATCTACAGGGCAATGATGGAGATGACCTCCTACTTGGAGAAGCCGGCAACGATATCTTGAACGGTGGGAATGGGCTGGATATTTTACGAGGTGGTGATGGCATCGACTACGTTTATGGTGGAGAGGGCAGCGACTACGTATTAGGCGGAAATGGCAATGACTTTCTATACGGCGGAGAAGGTAATGACAACCTACACACAGGAGTAGGTGATGACTATCTCTATGGTGAAGCTGGAAACGATTTAATCGCGAGATCAGATGAAGCTGGCAATAACGAAATCGATGGGGGTAGCGGCACAGATACCGTTAGTTATGTAGATCATAATAACAGCTCTATCACCGTTGATTTAGCACTTGGAACAGTTAATACCAGCGACGGCCGACAAGATACGTTAATTAGCATTGAAAATATTAACGGATCACAAACAGGTGACGTCATCAAAGGAGATGGCAACAACAACAGAATCGAAGGTAGAAATGGTAACGATACGCTCACCGATGGACTTGGCGACGATCATTTATATGGGGGAGGCGGGGACGACGTATTTATCAGCACAGGAGGCAACGATTATTTCAATGGCAGTAGTGGTATTGATACGCTTACGTATGTATCGGACAATACGGGCGGCATCACAGCTGTCTTAGACTCATCCAGCATAACGTCAAGCAATGGAGAAACAGATACTGTCACTGGCATAGAAACAATTCATGGAACTTTGTTTAATGACGCCATCATAGGTGACGACTTCGACAACAACTTCTATGGCGAAGATGGCGACGACATTCTCGATGGGAATGGAGGAAATGACACGCTACAGGGAGGCGCAGGAAACGACACTATCTATGGAGAGAGTGGAGACGATACCCTTCGCGGAGGAGATAACGACGACCATATTTTTGGAGGCATTGGAGATGATCACATAGATGGTAACGATGGCAATGATGTATTAAGTGGTGGAACAGGAACAAACTATATCAGCGGAGGAGCAGGGATTGATACCGTAGACTATAGCGTATACTCACCGGGGCCTATTGATCTCTCTTTATTTCTCGGAACGGCAACCTCCAGCACAGGCGATGTAGATACGCTTTATAGCATTGAGTCAGCTATCGGTAGTCAATTAGGCGATACCCTTCGTGGAAATAGTATCGACAACACTTTAATGGGTGAAGATGGCGATGATTTTCTATATGGTGAAGCAGGTAATGATTCACTCTATGGAGGCGTTGGGAGTGATCGGCTATATGGAGATATTGGCAACGACAACTTGTATGGCGGGGACGATGTAGACAACCTATACGGCGGAGAGGGTAATGACAATTTATATGGAGAAAACGGCAATGACTATATGCGCGGAGGCGAAGGAGACGATTTTCTTGATGGTGGAAATGATCACGACCGACTGTATGGCGAAGCAGGCGCAGATTACATATACGGCCGAGAAGGAATAGATCAACTGCACGGTGAAGAGGGCGACGATTTTCTATACGGCGGCGATGGTCGAGACCATGTCTTTGGAGATGAAGGCAACGACCACTTATATGGCGAAGCTGGTAACGATACGGTGAGCGGTGGCGATGGCGACGATATGCTAAGCGGCGGCACTGGGGACGACAGCCTCTTTGGTTATGACGACGACGATTCTATTCATGGCAATGAAGGCACAGACCAACTTTTGGGGGGTAACGGTAATGATGCTCTCTACGGAGATAGTGGCGATGACTCTCTCTACGGGCAAAACGGAGATGATGTTTTAGAAGGGGGGCTTGGCAATAATCTTCTAGATGGTGGAGCCGGAATTGATCGCGCGAATTATGGCAGTACATCCCTTTATGCGACCGCTATTGTTGCTGATTTAACGCAATCAACCGTTACCTTCAACATTGACCAAGTAGATACACTCGTTAGCATTGAAAATATCACAGGTACGCAGTATGACGACACCTTGCTCGGCGATGACAACAACAATGTTTTAAATGGCAGTTTTGGAACAAATTATGTCCGAGGGGGCGGGGGCAATGACACACTCGATGGTAGTTGGGGAACCAATCACCTATACGGAGACGCAGGCAACGACTTAATACTTAGCCGGTTTGACAATAACTTTGTTCATGGGGGCACAGGCATTGACACCGTTGACTATAGCTACGTACTCACAGAAATAACAGCAAACCTACAAGAGAAAACAGCCTCCACGACAACAGCAGGAAACGACACACTCATCTCAGTTGAAAACATTGTTGGAGGGGCCAGCCACGACGTACTCATCGGGAGTACGGTCAATAACCTTCTCAGAGGTGGTTTTGGTAACGACACTCTATATGGCGCAAACGGCTACGATCAGCTGCTCGGGGGGATAGGCAACGATTTTCTATATGGAGAAGCTCAAAACGATATACTTTTCGGCGAGGCCGGCATAGACCGCCTAGAAGGTGGCGAGGGTAATGACACCCTATCTGGCGGTACAGATAATGATCGCCTGTATGGCGGAAATGGCAACGATGTTCTCGATGGAGGAACGGGTGACGACTATTTGCACGGAGGATTGGGTTCAGATACCGCTGACTACCGAGCCAGCGTTTCAGGGGCGATCCAAGTTGACCTAGAACAAAAACTAGCCACCGCTAATAACGGCGACGAGGACACCCTAATAGCCATCGAAAATGTTTACGGCACACAATTTAATGATGTTTTGACTGGAAATACCCTAAACAATACGCTGCGTGGACAGGCTGGCAATGACACTGTACACGGTGGAAACGGCCACGACGTATTAAGTGGAGAATACGGTGATGACTATCTCTATGGAGACAATCAAAACGACATTCTGCATGGCAATGATGGCGTAGATCACTTATATGGTGGCAACAACAATGATCGCCTCTATGGTGGCAACAACAATGATGTACTCTCCGGAGAAGCTGGTAATGACTATTTAAATGGAGGAAATGGGCAAGACAGCTTATATGGCGGCGATCAAAATGATCGACTTACCGGCGGTCAAGGCAATGACATATTAGACGGTGGCGCAGGAAATGACACTGTAGACTATCGCACATCCGCAGCAGGCTACCTGCAAATAAATCTCTCTGGAACAACGGCAACCTCCGAGAATGGAGAGGTAGATACTGTTCTAAATATAGAGAATGTCTTTGGCACGCAGCATAGTGATGACATTACAGGCAACGGGCTAAGCAACACGCTCAAAGGAAATAACGGAGATGACGCTCTCTATGGGGAAGCGGGCATTGACTACCTATACGGAGGCAACGGCAATGACAGCCTATATGGCGGCGACGATGATGATGAACTCTATGGGCACGTAGGGCATGACCTACTACACGGCGGCAATGGCAATGACACCGTAACAGGTGGGCTCGGCAATGATTTACTACATGGTGATGACGGCAACGACATTCTACAGGGTAATCGAGGTAATGACACGCTCCTCGGCGGCGCTGGTAATGATGTCCTAAATGGATATGGTTACAACGCTGACCGCGATCAGCTAACAGGTGGGGCTGGCGCCGACACCTTTGTTTTAGGCGTAGATAGCAATATTTTCTATCTGGGTTCAGGCTTTGCCAAAATTCTTGATTTCAACAGCAGTGTAGACCAGCTAACCTTTGGTAGCACTAGCGCAAGTGCCTTCACATTCTCAAATATTTTCTCTGACGGCATCCTAGAAAAAACAGAAGTGTCTTACCAAAACGACCTGGTTGCCGTGCTTTTTGAATCAACTGTGGTGTAAGCCACATATTGTATTAACCAATAAGGCCGAGGCGTATATCTCTCTCAAATAAATGTCAAAAGTGAGCACTCATCAACATTAATGTTTGTGAGTGTTCGCTTTTGCAAAGATGGCATAACCACACAAATCCAGACCTTTGCAGGGCTACCCGGTACCCCGAAGGGTACTTTTACAAGGCTTTTTGGAAAAACTACGGACGTTACGCCAGAAGATTTGTAGATTTGGTCAGTAACCGTCCAATCATCAAGGGCAAAAGCACATAGCTTGATTGCACCTTTGGACGTCATCGTCACAGATAAATGTAAGTTAAAAACACCATGATTTCTTTCTCTTCTAAGACGTTTAAACGCTGCCTTGGCCTGTCTTTGGTCGGCTTAGCTGTTGGCGCAAGCCAAACACCAAGGCCAGCTGCCGCGCAAACGGTGAGTCCTTTTTGCGAACCTCAAGAAACCTCCAATGACGTGGCTCAAGGTCGAAGCTATGGTGACCCGCACATCAATACCTTTGATGGATTTCACTATGGTTTTCAAACCGTTGGTGAATTTATTTTGACCCATTCGCGCGATCGCACCTTCGAAGTGCAAACTCGCCAGGCAGGCGTCCCCAACCGTAGCAACTTATCACTCAACACCGCCATCGCCATGCGCGTATGCGAACAGCGCGTAGGGTTTTATGTTCAAGACACTCCTGATGGCAGTCGGTCTCAAGTGTGGGTAGATGGCCAGCCCGTCAATATTGACAACGCCTTTGCCTTAGACAATGGCGGCGAAATCCAGCGCTTAGATGACCGTCACTACACCGTGATTTGGCCCAGCGGCGACCAAGTTGCTATCAAGGAAATCACCGTCAGCGGCGCTAGATTTTTGAACATCATGCCCACGGTAAATCGCTCCCGAATGGGGCAAATGGCGGGCCTGCTTGGCAACTTTAATGGCAACCCGGATGACGACCTCACCAGTCGTGATGGCGTTACCATGCCTGCACGTTCTACATACAGCATTGCAACCAACACACTCAGCCGAGCCCTGCCTGCGGCCATTCCAGTTTATGAATTAGAAACCGCTTATTTTGAGCAGCTCAATCAGCAGTTTGGCGATAGCTGGCGGATCAACCAGGCAGAGTCTTTATTTGACTATCCTGCAGGGATGACAACAGCCAATTTCACCAATCGCAATTTTCCTGAGCAGTTTTTGACGCTCAATGGCGTGAGTGAGGCAGATCTGGAAGCGGCGATCGCAGACTGTGAAGCCGCAGGCGTTGCCGAAGACATGATGGACGGCTGCGTCTTTGATGTGGCAGCAACGGGTAATTCAGGCTTTGCCAATGCTGCACTTAACGCAGTGACGAACGTCGTTATTGAGCGGGCAACAGACCGCGTAATTAACGAGATTGAGCGCAATATTCCCATACCGGGTGGATTCGGGTTGCCGTTCTGACTGAGGCCTTTTCGAGATTGAGCCACCTGATAAATTAAAGGCTGAGCGAACGGCGGACTAAATGCTGCCGTTCGTGATACTGTTCCAAAAGTATCTCAGGAATTAAACGGTAATAAAAAGCCCATCTCTCATTGATGGGAGTCGATTGTTTTTTAGTTGCCATTGAAAAGCTAGAGCAGTCAGAAGGCAAGTTCAAACAGCGAAAAACACCACGCATTTCAGAGTCAAAGTTAGATATCAAAGACTCAAATTTAACTTCGTGATAGGGAATAGAGTATTGCGAAAAAAATTGTTTCCATTGAGTATTACATTTTTGCGCTGATTGCTTATGCCTATAGATTTGCATAGGCTTGAATTTGAGATCCGTCAGCTGCATGCGCTTCGCCTCATGTCGCGTCGAGTTAGGATCGCGGTCAATCCCCCAAATCTGCGTTTGATTTGCAATCTCCGTAGAAACAGCCTGCTTTAGGAGATTTTCTCTCCAAATAAAAATGAACTTAGGACGCGGAAAAAACGACTGGAGTATTTCTAAATCGTTTTTGCTTGAAAAGGCAGTATCTTTTCGGCAAATATTCAAGACATTTTGTAGCTGATCCCAATGCATTTTTATGCCAAATACACCATTAGGCGTTGTGGTTTCTTGAACGACACAGTTGTAATGCGCATATAACTGGCTTGGCTCACTCAGTTGATTAAGACCAACCCCCTTCCACCGAGGATGAAAATATTCTTTAGGATCACCTGCAACATCGAAATCTTTCAGCGTTCGACTTAGCAAAGTGCTGCCCGATCTCATGGTCGAGCAGATAATGTAGCTAATTTGAATCGTCGGATTCACCATCATGAACTACTGCCAGAGCTTCATTATTATGATTTTTCCCACACACAGCAACAATTCTCATTCAAGACTATGCAGACGAGTGTGCGATCGCAGCGTCAAAACAAAAAACCTTGACTACAATAGCCATTAAGTGAAATGTATTCACCATGGTATCGACCTTAGCCAAATCAGACGTCCCTATCACCATCTCTGACTTAACCTGGCGCGAGTTCAAAGCTACTGAGCAGCTGATTGACCGGCCTGGAGTACGGTTGTCCTTTTTAGATGGAGTACTAGAGATTCGGCAAAGGCCCAGCGAAAAACATGAAACCGTCAAAGAGCGAATCGGAACGCTCTTAGATCTCTACTTACTGCAGATGGGCATAGACTATACGCCCACTGGTTCAATGACTTTAGAGAGCACAAAGAAGGCCTAGTAAAACGGGAGGCTGACAAATCTGATAAGCTCAGACCTGGCAGTACCTATCCAGCTCTTGCCATTGAAGTGGTCGTCACGAGTGGAGGTATTGACAAACTCGAAGCATACAAACGACTAAAAATGCCTGAGGTTTGGTTTTGGCAAGATGGGAAGCTCTCTATTTATCATCTCAGAGTTGCCGATAACGCGGTTAGCTATGAACAAATATCATCCGACGAATTGCTTCCGTCACTCGATATTGCTTTCTTGACCCACTGTATCGACATCCCTAATCACGTAGAGGCCGCTAAAACATTTCGACAGGCACTATAGTGAAGTCTGTAGAAGGTCTTTCGCGACGTCTACAGGCTTCTCTTCTCTGCTTAAAGAGATATTGCTTTAAACAGATATTGCTTTAGAGAGATATTGCTTCAAGCAGAAACTACAGCTGAGTCCCTCAATTTAACCGGCAGCGATCGCCTCCTTCTCAATCTTTTCTTCTTCATCTTTCGGCAGAACTCGGCCTTCATCCTCAAAGCCCTTAATTTCATTGAAGTTGAGATAGCGATAGACCTCGCTTTCAAAGGGTTGGATTTTGCTAGCGACAACCTCTAAGTATTCATTCACATCGGGAATTTTGCCGAGCAGCGCGCAGGCAGCGGCGAGTTCAGCCGACCCTAAGTACACTTGAGCACCTTTGCCCATTCTGTTGTTAAAGTTGCGGGTGGAGGTAGAGAAGACTGTTGCATTATCTTCTACGCGAGCTTGGTTACCCATGCAAAGCGAGCATCCGGGCATCTCGGTGCGTGCACCTGATGCAGCGAAGGTACCGTAGTAGCCTTCTTCTCTCAGCTGCTTTTCGTCCATGCGGGTGGGTGGGCAAATCCACAGACGACCTTTGACGGTGCCTTCGTTTTCGAGGACTTTAGCAGCAGCGCGATAGTGACCGATGTTGGTCATACAGGAGCCGATGAAGACTTCATCGATTTTGTCTCCCACAACGTCTGAGAGCGTTTTCACATTGTCAGGATCGTTGGGTGCAGCAACAACGGGCTCTTTTAGTTCGTTAAGGTCGATTTCGATAATTTCTGCATATTCGGCGTCTTCGTCTGCACTCATGAGAGAAGGGTTCTCTAGCCATTTCTCCATTTCAGCGATGCGACGAGCAAGCGTTCTCTCATCATGATAGCCGCGCGCGATCATGTTTTTCATAAGGGCAACGTTGGAGCGGAGATATTCAGCTGTTGTTTCTTCGCTGAGCTTGATGGTGCAGCCACCACAAGAGCGCTCTGCTGAGGCGTCGGTGAGTTCAAAGGCCTGTTCTAGTTTGAGGTTGGGGAGACCTTCGATTTCCATAATGCGACCGGAGAAAACATTCTTTTTGTTCTCTTTTTCTACGGTAAGCAGGCCTCTTTTAATGGCTTCTAAAGGAATTGCGTTTACGACATCGCGTAAGGTGATGCCTGGCTGAAGTTCTCCCTTAAAGCGAACAAGAACAGATTCGGGCATGTCGAGTGGCATCGCACCGATGGCTGCTGCGAAAGCAACAAGTCCTGAACCTGCAGGGAAGGAAATGCCAAGGGGAAAGCGAGTATGAGAGTCCCCGCCAGTACCCACGGTGTCAGGCAACAACATTCTGTTCATCCAAGAGTGAATGATGCCATCGCCTGGCTCTAGAGCAACGCCACCTCTCGAAGAGAAAAAGTCAGGCAGCGTAGAGTGGGTTTCGACGTCTACGGGTTTGGGGTAGGCGGCGGTGTGGCAAAAGGTTTGTAGAACCAAGCCCGCGCTAAAGCCAAGGCAGGCGAGTTCTTTCATTTCGTCGCGGGTCATGGGGCCTGTCGTATCTTGGGAGCCCACAGTTGTCATGAGGGGTTCGCAAGAGGTGCCAGGGCGCACGCCGGGGAGACCACAGGCTTTGCCGACCATCTTTTGGGCGAGGGTGAAGCCTTTGCCAGTGTCTTTTGGCGCTGAAGGACGTACGAATACGTCGGATGGCTCAAGGCCTAGCGCGATTCGTGTTTTGTCTGTAAGGGCGCGGCCAATAATGAGGGGGATGCGACCACCGGCGCGGACTTCGTCGAGCAGGGTTTCGGGGGTGAGGCTGAAGGTGGAGATGACGTCGCCAGCCTCGTTGGTGATTTCTCCTTTATAAGGATGAATGGTGATGACGTCGCCAGTGCTCATTTTACTGACGTTACATTCAATGGGAAGAGCACCGGAGTCTTCGGCAGTGTTGAAGAATATGGGCGCGATCGCACTTCCCAAAATCACCCCACCCGTCCGCTTATTTGGCACAAACGGAATATCCGCGCCGATATGCCAAATCACCGAGTTCATCGCAGACTTACGAGAAGAGCCTGTACCGACCACATCACCCACATAGGCAATCGGGTGGCCTTTTTGCTTAAGCTCAGCAAGCGTATCTAACGGCTTTTCCATCTTCGCTTCGAGCATGACCTGCGCGTGAAGCGGAATATCTGGACGGGTTGTCGCGTGAGGCGCGGGCGACAAATCGTCTGTGTTGGTTTCGCCAGGCACGTTGAAGACAGTAACGGTGATCGTTTCGGGGACTTCAGGCTTACTGGTAAACCATTCTGCATTTGCCCAAGCGTCTACCACTTGCTTTGCAAAAGGGTTACTAGCGGAGAGTTCAATGACGTCATTAAACGCGTCATATATAAGGAGCGTTTTCTTAAGAGCATCTGCAGCGAGCTGAGCAATTTCTTCGCGGTCGTCTTTGAGAAGCTCAATGAGGGAGGCCACGTTGTAGCCGCCGAGCATGGTGCCAAGGAGTTCAACGGCTTTTTTAGGAGAGATGAGCGGGCTAGTGGTTTCACCTTTGGCGATCGCAGTCAAAAAAGACGCCTTCACATAGCTAGCAGGATCCACGCCTGGGGGAATGCGATCGCACAGCAGTTCCATCAAAAAAGCTTCCTCACCAGCCGGAGGGCTCTTGAGCAAATCGCAAAGCGCTGCCGTTTGTTCGGCATCTAATGGCAAAGGAGGCACATTTAAAGCCGCGCGTTCTTCAACATGTTTGCGATAAGACTCAAGCATTCGGATTACTACTCACTAAACCAACTTTTTGGAGAAACCGTACACAGTCTCTCCAGTTACCCAGTCTACCGAAATTAAGGGTGTCTTAAGTATCGAAGCCCACGAAATATCGTTTTTTGCGCTCATTTTTCATAGGCAAAAAGGCCAACTCGAAAAGACCAGCTTGCAAAGGCCAACTCGAAAAGGCCAGCTCGAAAAGACTGGCTCGCAAAGGCCAGATCAAAAAGGCCAAATCAAAAAGACCAGCTAGTTAATATCGGAGGCCGCAACGCTAGCAGTCGTGCCATTGGCAGTGATTAAATGCACATCGCGCTGAGGAAAGGGAATCGCAATGCTCTCAGCATCTAACCGCTTTTTAATGCCCTCTTGCATGGCAAAACGAACCGGCCAATAGTCTGCGGTGAGCACCCACGGACGAACAGCAAAGTCGAGACTACTCTCACCCATTTCTAACAGGCCAACCGAAGGTTCAGGTTCCGAGAGTATGCGTTCATCGCTACCGAGCACTTCCAATAAAATAGCTTTTACTCGGTCGATATCAGCGGTGTAATCCACAGAGGCAATCAGGTCTATTCGCCTTTGGCCAAGGGCAGAGTAGTTGACTAGGCTATTTTCGGTGAGCTGCGAATTTGGCACGACGACCTTGCGGTTATCTCCGGTGGTCAAGGCAGTCGTAAATAGCTGAATGTCGGCCACGCTACCCGTGTGACTGCTCGTTTCTATCACATCACCCACATGGAAGGGCTGAAAAATCACAATCAAAATGCCAGCGGCAAAGTTCGAGAGTGAGCCTTGCAGGGCTAAGCCAACCGCCAACCCCGCAGCACCCAGCACTGCTACCAAAGAGGTTGTTTCGATGCCAAGCTGGCTCAGCGCAGCCAAGACCACAAAGGCCATCAGGCCATAAAACAAAATATTACAGGCAAAAACGGTGAGGGTCGGCTCTACCTGGGCCTTCGTCAGGGTTCTTTTGAGCAGACGCTTGGCAAAGCCGACAAAGAACCTGCCGCCAATGAGAATTGCGATCGCAATCCCCAGTCGTATCGCAAAGTCTATTAGTACGGGCTGCACTTGAATCCATATTTCTGCCAGGTTCTCAGCGCTCATAGTCCTCATTTACTCAGTAGTGCTCAAACAGAGCTCAAACAGGGCTCAAATGATAGCAGTTTGTCCAGCTAAAAAGAGAACCAAAAAAAGAGCCGAAAAAAGAATCCAGATAGGCATCTAAGAAAAATTGTGTGACCTGTTAATCTGGCCTCTTTTTTGGGATTTATGAGGGCACTCCTCTGTGATACCGATAATTATTGATACGTCGGGGTCGGGGAGCACCTCATCGTCTTTTTGCTTATGTTGCCGTCATTTCGACAGGTCTATGGCTCCTCCGTCTCTCACCAAACTGCGTACCTATCTTCATTTAGTGCCTGTATTTGGCACGGTCCTGTCGTTATGGACGCTCTATGGAGAACCCAAACAAACAGCGCAAAACCGCAGTGAGCTTAGCGGAAAGCAACCCCCTGACATTGAAGCACCTCCTCAAGATGCTCACCAAAGACTGGCGGCAAGTAAGCTATCGGTTATTTTGGGGTTGGGCTGTGTTGGCGCGATCGCACTTCTTGGCGCAGGCGCTAGCACCCAAGCATCACAAATGGCCAGCCTCCGCTTTTTAATTGCGAGCAGCCTAGTTGGCTCAGGTTATTTTCTATTGAGTCTGACGCTCATGTTTCGCGTCGCGACCAACCAGTCCATCCGCCTACCGGGTATCAGCAGTCTCAGCCGTCGATTGCCCTAATGTTTATTGACCTAATGTCAGAAATTACGCAGGTCTACTCCCTAGCCAGTTTCTTCGCAGTGCCAAGCTGACACACTCTTTATTAAAAATGCTACTGACATCTGATAGAACAAGAGTAATTGTGATAGGGGATTCCCATCACAGAAAATCTCTGCCAGCTGGCGGGCGATCACAGAGCGCGATCAAGCATTTGTGCTTAACTGCCTATGGCTAATGGGTCCTCATCTCGCCATACACCTTGTTTACGTTGAATGCGCCTTTAACCACGCGATCGCATCCACCATCAAGCATCGCACCCACCCATTGCCGAGGTTACCTCTGTGTCGTTTATGAACTCTGCCCCAAACCAGCAGCAGACTGCCCCCAAAGCCAAGAACATGCCTAAGAAAAGAATTCGCATTCCCAAGTGGGTTGGTGTTAGCGTCTTGCTGGGCGGCGTCACCAGCGTCTCGATGGCAGCCGGTGCGCTGTTGGCCGTTTCCCTCGGCACGACACCCCTTTTACAAAGTCAGCTCTCCGCCGAAGATGCCGCCGTCTTTACCCAAGACGAGCCCATCGCCACGGCAAATAGCCTCCAGCTACCCCGACTCACTCGCCCAGTCAATATTTTGCTCCTCGGCGTCAAAGTCACCAGCTCCGATCTTAACGACTACGACGCCATTTATGACGACGGCTACGACGCCCTCGTCAACTCCTTTGAAGGCCTCTCAGACACTATGTTGCTGCTGCGCTTTGACCCTGGCAATGAGCGCGTCTCCGTCATGTCTGTGCCCCGCGACACCCGCACAAATGTAGACGGCCTCGTCACCAAAATCAACGAAGCCAACCGTGAAGGCGGTCCTGCCCTCAGCGCCCAAGCCGTGAGTGAACTCATGGGTGGCGTTGCCATTGACCGCTACATGCGCATCAACGTACAGGGCGTAGAAAAGCTGATCGATGCCCTAGGCGGCGTCGATATCGACGTCCCCCAAGACATGAAATATCAGGACGACAGCCAGCACCTATATATCAATCTCAAGGCCGGGCCACAGCGGCTAGATGGCGACAAAGCCATGCAGTTTTTGCGCTTTCGCTACGACGACAACGGCGACATTGGCCGAGTACAGCGCCAGCAAATGATGATGCGCGCCCTCACCGAGCAAGCGCTTAACCCCACCACCATTGCCCGGCTGCCCAAAATTCTCTCCGTCATTCAGTCCCACGTAGACACCAATCTTTCGGTAGAAGAACTCGTCGCCCTCGTCGGCTACGGCTCCCAAAGAGAGCGCTCCGACGTACAGATGCTGATGCTCCCCGGCGACTTTAGCAACTACGACGATTACGATCTGAGCTATTGGATCCCCAACTACTCTGAAATTGACATCATGGCCGAGCAGTACTTTGGCCTGTCAAACACCTACAGCATTTCCGAAGCGGTCGATCCGTCTTATCTGCGCGTCGCCATTCAAGACAGCACCTATGACGATGTCGCCGTTCAAGATCTCATCAATAACCTGTACGATACGGGCTATTTCAACGTCTTTGTAGATCGCAGCTTGCCCGAGCCCCTCAGAGAAACTCGCATCGTTGCTCAGCGTGGAGACCTCAACAGCGCAGAATCCATTCAGCAATTTTTAGGCATTGGTGAAGTTCGCGTCGAGAGTACTGGTAGCCTAGAGTCTGACATTACGATTCAGCTGGGCGAAGACTGGCTAGACGAACATGGCGAGGCTTTGTAGTAGAGGCCTGCCCACATTGGAGAGCTGCAAATGGGCAACGGAAAACCCACGGAGACAAAGCTCACGGAGAAAAAGCCCACGGAGACAAAGCTCACAGAGATGCCACCGGCCTATCAGCTCAAAGTCGCCCTTGTCGATAGTGAACCAGAGGTCTGGCGGAGAATTGTTGTCCCTGCCGACATAACGTTAGAGACCTTGCACGGCCTTTTGCAGCGAGCGATGGGCTGGGAAAATTTGCATGACTATTCTTTTCGGATTGGCTTGAGTCCTAATCAGGTATTGTGCGATCGCACCATGCTCCTGAGCCAATACATTACCCATCACATCGACTCATACAAACAGCAGCCTCTCTACTACTATTACGATCCTGACTGCGGCTGGGCTCACCGTCTCACGTTAGAAGCGCTAGACATTTCCGAGCACGAAGAAACCACCCTACCCACTTGCCTAGATGGCGCAGCCGCCTGCCCGCCCGAAAATATCGGCGGCATCTGGGGCTACGAAGAAATGCTCACCACGCTAGAAGACCCAGAAGATCCGACCTACTTGGATTTACTCGACAAGTATGGAGACTTCGACCCATTGGCGTTTAGCTTGACTGAAGCCAATCAGCGATTGGCATAGAGACTACGACAACGACTCAAGCCGTCATTAGCTCACGAACCTTTGTATAGTTTCCGTTCTGTTCAGTTTGCCAAGGATCGTAGGCTTGCTGCATATCTAGCCAACTTTCAGCAGTTGTCTTGGTAGCAAGGCCAAGCCGATAAGCCATATCGGCATCAATAGGACGCTCACCATTCAGCATCTCGCTGACTATTTGAACAGGCAAATCTAAACTATCGGCCAGCTCATGAGTACTAAGCTTCAACGGCTTCAAATAGTCTTCTGAGAGAATTTCACAAGGTGGGGGCGGATTATGCATTTTCATTAGTGATAGTCCTCATAATCGAGGACATAAGCATTCCCCAGCAACAAAATCGAAGGTCACTATAGTTTTCGTCCACAGTCACAGCCCATCGGTTGTCAAAGCCTTTTAGCTGATGCAATCTATAACCAGGTAGGTTCATATCAGCTACGACTCTTGATTTATTCAATCTTGCTAGCTGCCGCTTTAACTTTGAAGCATGTTTGGCCTGAACCTTAGAAGCATCTCCTTTTAGATACAGACGCTTTAGCGCTCGACTTTTGAAACTTTTGATAGCCACTATATCCGCACCCTGTTTGAGGCCGTAGAAATGCACTGATCGCCAAGGCTACAGTTTGGCGACGCAAATCTTCTATAGCTTTCCGCACTCAGCTTTAGCCACTACCGACAGCTGTGGGCCGTGTTCTGAAGGGCGCTAAGTGCATAGCAATTCGCTAATGCATCAGCGAATTGCTAGATCAGTCTCTTTCTTGATATAGCAAGCCAACAATGCCGATACCCGAAAGGGCGGCGATCGCACCCCAAGCCACCATCAAACCAATCACTTCACTCACAAACAAATTACTCGCCAGCCGCAACCCGCCGCCGATTAGCCAACCAGACGCGATCGCAACCGCCCAAATCCCGCCATTTAAAGGCACCCATCGCCAGGCTTCTTTTACCTGAGTGCGTATCGCCAACCACTGCCCAACACCCAAACCAGCACCCACATACCCGCCATACAAAATCCCCAATACCCCCCGAAAAAATAAATTCGGCGTTCCCGGCGCCATCCACCCCAACGCGCCAATGTGAAACAGCGTCAACGCGCCCCAGCTCACCACCGTCGCCACCATCCATCTAGCGGCATTGGGCAAATGTCCCCGCAGCGCTAGCCACTGGGCCAACCCCACCAGCACGCCACCAATGGTGCCCTCCACCAGCGACACATCACTGCGCTCACCCACCTCTACCAGCAGCAAACTGCTAACAAACGCCAGCCAAGTCAGCCCCGTCCAGCTCATCCATAGCCGCAGCGCTGGCCCCGTCAAAAACGCCAGTCGCGCTTCTGATTGAAATCCGCTAAATAGTCCGCTAGACATGCTCACCCATTAGCGCTCGAAACTGCTGTCGCCGCTGCTGAGGAGACTCCGGCGTAAAATAGCTCCACAGCGTATCCCAATAAAAAAACGAAACACCTGAGAAATGGTGGTCTCGGCTGCTAATCACCTGCTCTCGAATCTGCTCAAACGAAATGGGCCGCCGCCACGTCCCGGTCAAAATCCCAATACTCACCGGCACTCGATCCATCGCCGACTGCAGCGTTTTTTTGGCCAGCTCACCTTCAAACTGATAAAAATCGTCTCGGTAAACCTGCACGACTAGCTCATCGAGCCAGCCATTATCTAGCCATTTTTGCCAGTCTTGCAGATGAAACCGATAGGCAAACTTTGCCGGATTGGGTGAGAGCGACACGATGCACGTCGGACAGGCCTGCTTTACCCGAGAATGCAGCGCATCTACAAACTGACTAAATTTATCTGCTCGCCAGCGAATCCAGTCGGCATCGTCCTGATTTTCTGGTGGCAGCTGCCCCCCATGTTCGGCCTGATACAGCCCCACCGTATAGTCGTCATAGCCAAAGGCCGCAGGCAAGCTAAAGTGATCGTCAAACTGAATGCCGTCCACATCGTAGTGAGTGACGACTTCTTCTACCATTGCCAATATCAATGCCTGCACCTCTGGATGCAGCGGATTGAGCCAGCCCAGCTCCTTGGGTGCGCCACTATTTAAAAATCGAGAAAAGAAGCCACGCGGTGGCTGATTGCTAGCGGCTAATGCAGGCTCATGGACAGGCTCATGAACAGGCTCATGGAGCAGTGGAGATCCGCCATATCTCGTGGTGAGCCAGTCGGAATGGGTTCTGGCTAGGCGCGATCGCATAGGCACCATAAAGCCATACTCAAACCAGGGAATTACCCGCATATGCTCGCGATGGCCAAAGCGCAGCATTTCTTGCAGCGGATCTTCTGTGGGATGAGCCAGCACCATCATTGGCGCGATCGCCCGGCCTGTAATTTTTTCTAATGTCTCACTGTGGTAAAACGTTTGACCTCGGTTCCACACCACCGGATACAGCGTATTAAATCGCATATCGGCCAGCTGATGAATCGCACGGGGAATGCCCCAGGGCGCAAAAAAAACGCTGCTCGCAACATTGGTAATCCAAACACCGCGAATCTCATTGGGTGGGTCAGACAGTCGCGGCTGAGCGGACGCTTTTAGAGACAGTGAAGTGCCGGATTGCAACGGTGCGGCGACCTGTGGAGAAAGTTCGCCTGACGGCAAAACGCTATTGAGGCCCAGCAGCAACAAGCACAGCGCGGCAAGGCCGATTGTCCAATTATTTGTTAGCGTGCGCCCTCTAGAAAGTCGCCGATTGAGAACGCTGAGAGTTTGAAGCCAAATAGTGAGCTGTCGCTGAAGATGCCGCTGAAGGGATGAAAAAAGCGATCGCATGTAACACAGGCCGAAGACGGCATATAGTCTTTATTCCAACGGTAGAATCGCAAATATCGAGACTTGACCCTAAAATTTTAAGCCTTCTTTATAGCTTGCCCCATCCCCACTAAAGACCTACTTTTCTTGTTCATTGAGTGCATCTGTAACGTCCAATCATCAATGCCCAATTATCAATATTCAAGCAGCACATCTATCGAGATTGAATAGCCCTTGCCATTGCCTGACCTGACAAATAGGCAGCATCGATCCCTGTCAGCATCTCGCCCTCAGGGACACACCAGTCACCGCCACAAACGAGCGAGTCGCTAGCAGTCAACGCCTCACCGCTATAGGGCACGGCCACATTGGCATAGCGCCAGCGCTGAATTTGAAACCAATCTGGCTGCGCTATCCAGTCGCCAAACTTACGAGCATTGGCCCTGAGTAAAACAGAGGCTGCCGGTTGCACATCGCCCGCTGCCAGGTAGCGCTCAGCAAAGCCCGGTTTGCTATGGATGACCACGACGGTCTCCTTTGAATGGTTTCGCTTACTGCTATCGAGTCCGACCCAGGCGGTTGAGGTACCCACAGTATCTGTCACCATCCATCCATCCGGATTAAGCGAACTGGTATTCAGCGATCCTATGGATTGCGGTTGAGCATATCCAGCGAGCACGCTCAGGCAGGCATCGTACTGGACAGCCTGTAAGGCATCTTTGGCAGAGGTGTCTATCTGGCCGGCGGGCGCTGTCGTGAGTAAATCAAGGGCTTGAGGGGCTGGAATTGCGATCGCACACTGCTTTGCCAAGACCACCTTGCCCTCATCGCAGTTAATTCGCCAGCCGCCGTCCTGCGGGGTTAGGGCTGTGGCGCGGTGCGCGGTGAGTAGGTTGTCATCGGGCGTCAGGTTCTGGGCCAAGTGTTTTGCGATCGCACTCATTCCACTTGGCGCCACATATGGCGGCGCTACCGGCAGCAGCGCTAAAGTTCCGTCTTGCCTGAGGTCATAAGCACTCACAGCCCACGGCTTGATCACCCCTGCGGCCAAGAGCGAATCCGTTAGCGATCGCAGCCCATCAGACACCGGCTGCCAATAGGGCAAGCCATGATCTACCCGCACCGTTTGGTCTTTGGGCCGATTCACCCGACGCGTTGCCATACGGCCACCGAGCCCTCTGGACTTGTCGAGTACACACACCTGATAGCCGGCTTCTCTCAGCTGCTGCGCACAGGTTAGCCCCGCCAAACCCGCACCCATGATGGCCACATCCCACATTATGCACCGCCCTCCTCTTATACTGATATCTATTGATAGTGTTGATAGTCTTGCTATCGGCGTTTACTCACACTAAGCGTTGATAGAACAAAGGCTGTCACGGAACTAGGTTTAGCAAGCTTAGTGCAAATTGACAGACAAAAACATCTTGTAGACGCAGCAGGCAAAGCAAGTGGATGAATTAAGAAGTGGCTTAGAACTCGCCACCGAAGAAGAATTACAGGCCATGGCCCAGCTGCTGTTCCAGCCTAAGTTCAACCCATTAGATTATCTGTATACGCCGCAGCCAGTAGACATTGGCAAACGCACCCGAGCAGAGCAAATTGATCTGCTCGAGCAACGGTTTCGCTACCTAGCTGCCGACGGCATGACCGTCTTACAAAAGCGCACCCAGCGCGTCAGCTATCGCCAGGCGCTATTACAGGTGTGCCGATATCTCAAAATGCGCCAGTATGAGGCACTCTCTACAGCAGAGCTAGAGTCAGAAGTCTTTTTGACCCTGCTGGAAAAAACCTGGAAAAAGTTGCCCCCAGGCGAAAAGCAACAGGTCTTTAAGCAGGTGCAAGGGGCAATTATTAACGCGCCGGAGTTTCAGCAACTGCCCGATACGCTTCAGAAAAATCCGCTGGCATTGCTGGCAAAAGGAGGAAGTGCGATCGCACTAAGCGCCATGGTGCGCCCCTGGTTACTGCGTCAAGTCGCCAAGCAAATGGCACTACACTTGGCCCGCTATCAGGTGGCTAAGCAAGCCATCGTCAAAGGTGGCCTTAGCGCTGCCGCCCAGGTGCAGTCACGGACCTCAGCCTACATGGCCGCCCGTGGATTTGCGGCTAGCACCGTACGGTATGGCGCAGTGCGCAGCGTTTTAGCCATTGTGAGCCCGGCGCTGTGGACTTGGTTCTTTGCAGATTTGGGCTGGCGGGCCATTGCGACCAACTATGGCCGGGTGATTCCGATGGTGTTTGCGATCGCACAAATCCGCCTCATCCGCGCCGACACGACCGCGTCCTATTCCACGCTTGCCCAGGCATAGCGCCAATCCTTCGTGCCAGTTAATCCCATGCCTGCGACTAACTACTACACCCTACTCGGCGTCGCCCCCAATGCCTCGGCCCAAGACATTCGCCGTGCCTACCGCGACCTGAGCAAGCTGTACCATCCAGACACCACCGAGCTAGAGAGCGCGGTCGCCACCGTTAAATTTCAGGCGCTCAACGAAGCCTATGCCACCCTCAGCAGCCCCGAAAGGCGCCTCACCTACGACTACAAAATTGGCTATTCGCGCATTTCCGTCATTCAGCCCCTAGGGCAAAACGAAAACCGCCAGCCTAAAGCGACCCGGCCTTACGACCCCACCGCCAGCGCCTACCTCTCTCCGACCGACCGACCGCTCTCTGCCGGTGAGCTATTTGCCCTCTTTATCTTGGGCGTTACGTTCATCGGCTGCCTGCTGCTCGTGGTGACCATCAGCCTCACCCAAACCCCACCGACTCCCTAATTTTTTCGACGAATCTCCAATGTCCATGCCTCCAGCAAATACCCCCCTCTACAGCCATCCCCTCCCCGAAATCGAAGACTGGCTCAGGGAGCAAGGCTGTCAACGCGACGATGACAACATCAGCCAGTGGCGCTTTTCTCGCACAGGCTGGACGGCTGAGCTAACCCTAGACGTAGACTCCATCGTGGTTTACTACGCTAGCAGCAGCGGCAAAGCCGTCCAGCGCAGCTTCAAATATTCCCTCAGCCGAAACGACCTCGAAAAGGCCATTTTTGCCGGCCCCTAGGCAATAAGAATGAGGCAACGCTGCTCAAGGCCTGACGCATTAAAGGCCTGATGACTTCAAAATCCGGCTACTTGAATGCCTGACTACAGACGTCATCAGCGCAGGTAGGATAGCGAGGCTCATAGGTTTCTGAACGCGAGCCAAAGAGGCGGTAGCGATTGTCACGAATAAATTCGTAGGTGCGATCGCCCCCATTTTTGGCCCCAGGCATTGCCCGATACGCCTGCACAAACAGCTCACCCATCGGCAGCAGGCGACCGATTTCTTCAGCCGCATCGCTTCCCTGCCAGCGGCGCTCAGGCGCAGCCATATCAATCAGCAGCATCCCCATCTCACAGTCAGCAGCCGTCACGCCAAACGCCGAAAGCGTCACCTCGTCTTGCATGGGCACGTAGCTAAACTGCCGCCCACCGTCCAGCTTCTCTAACAGCTGCACCAGCGTGACACATAAATTACACCGACCGTCGTAAATCACCGCAAACACAAGCGTACTCCCAGAAACAGACACGAACGTATTTTAAAGACCATCAAATGTTTTCTAAAATACATACAAAAAAGTAGAAATGTGTAGCACCGGAGCCCATTCCTTAACCTAGCCTTTACTTACAACCGCTAAGTTTCGTGCAAAATGCGATTGTGACTGTGTATTTACCCACGCGAAACCGTTCGCAAGAAATTATTCGCAAACAGATGCGGTATGCACTTTCAAATCAGCATTATGCCGACAAGGTATTCAAAAAAACAGGTATCAAGGAGTGATAGGTTCCATGCAACGTTTAAGCCAATTTCGAGCGCGTTCAGCTCGTTTTGCATATTCTCTTTCTATTTTAGCGCTTACAGCTAGCCTCGCAGCGTGCGGTGGCGGCACAACCACCACCGAAGGCGACGCAGGTGCTCCCGCAGCCGAAGGGTCTGGCGTGTCTGGCGACATCAAGATCGACGGGTCCAGTACTGTTTTCCCTATCTCTGAAGCGATGGCTGAAGAGTTTCAGTCTGCAAACCCTGACGCTCGCGTAACAGTAGGCGTTTCTGGTTCTGGTGGTGGCTTCGAAAAGTTCTGCGGCGGCGAAACTGACATCTCCAACGCATCTCGCCCTATCAAAGACGAAGAAGTTGCCAACTGCGAAGCAGCGGGTATTGAGTTCTTTGAAATCCCTGTTGCCTACGACGGCATCACTGTTGTGACGTCTAATGCAAATGATTGGGCTCAGTGCCTAACCGTAGAAGAACTCAACACAATTTGGTCACCTGATGCAGAAGAGTCTGTCACCAACTGGAGCCAGGTGAGATCTGAGTTTCCTGATGAGCCCCTCGCACTGTTTGGCCCGGGTACTGACTCCGGTACATTCGACTACTTCACTGATGAAGTCAACGGCGAAGAAGGCGCTAGCCGTGGCGACTACACATCTAGTGAAGACGACAACGTTGTGGTCACGGGTGTTGAATCTTCCAACGGTGGCCTGGGTTACTTTGGCTACGCCTACTACGAAGAGAACAAAGACAACCTGAAGTCTGTAGAGATTGAAAACGAAGATGGCGAGTGCATCTCACCGTCTCTCGAGACCATCGCAGATGGTTCTTACAACCCGATGTCTCGCCCTCTATTTTTCTATGTCAAGAAAGAGGCCTATGACAGCAAGCCCCAAGTCAAGGCGTTTGTTGACTACCACCTCGACCCTGCAAACGGCAGCTTGGTACAAGAAGCAGGCTATGTTCCGCTACCTGACGCGGATCTAGCAGAGTCTAAGGCTCGTATTGACGACGGCAAGCTGGGCAAAGATCCTAGCTAGGGTTTCTTAACAGGCTCGGCTGAGGCTCCGTCTAGCAGCCTCAGCCGAGCCCACACCAGGGGTTATCTCAATCTCTAGCAATCTCAGTATTGAGCAATGTCTAGATTTTTTGTTTGACAATTTTGTCCAGGGCAACCTTAGGGCTGAGGCCCATTCATGTACAGCTGAGGAATTCTCTATGACGGCCAACATAACCGGGGATATCGCACCGGGTAGCTGGAATCCAGCACGCGATCGCGCGAAGCTCATTCAAAATATTGTCAAGACAATTTTTGGCGCGTTCGCAGCCATCTCAATCTTCACCACTATTGGGATTATCGGCACGCTAATCTTTGAGACAGTCTCCTTTTTTCAAGAAGTCCCCCTAACTCAGTTTTTGACAGATACGCGATGGACGCCGCTGTTTGCCAGTAAGCAATTCGGCATCTTCGTTTTAGTTAGCGCCACGGTGATGATTTCAGTCATCTCAATCCTGGTAGCGCTGCCGCTAGGACTGCTGTCTGCCATCTGCCTGAGCGAATATGCAACCCCTAATGTACGTCGAATCCTCAAGCCAATTCTCGAAATTTTGGCAGGCGTGCCCACTGTGGTTTACGGATACTTTGCCCTGCTGACAGTTACGCCCGCCCTCAAAGTTTTCATTCCCAACTTACAGGGGTTTAATGCCCTGAGCGCAGGCTTAGTGCTCGGCATCATGATTACGCCCATGGTGGCCTCTCTCAGTGAAGACGCGCTCTACTCTGTACCTCGCAGCCTAAAAGATGGTTCCTACGCACTGGGCGCAACTAGGCGCGAGACGGTGACTTCTGTGGTTCTACCAGCAGCCCTATCTGGGATTGTCTCCTCTCTGATTTTGGCGACCTCCCGCGCGGTGGGAGAGACCATGATTGTGACCTTGGCAGCCGGTGCCAACCCAACCCTAGGCTTCAATCCCTTTGTGCCTGTGATGACGATGACTGCGTTTATCGTACAGATTACCAAGGGTGACGCGCCCTACGGCACGATTGAGTACAAAACGCTCTTTGCTGTCGGGATGACATTGTTCTTAATGACTTTTGCACTGAATATTTTCAGTTTCTGGTTCGTTCGTCGCTTCCGCGAGAAGTATGACTAAGCGGCTAATGCAGCTTCATCGGCGTTATCACTTTCAGTCAGACCGATGGAAGAGCAACCGCTAGCCAGCCCACAAAAATCAAACTTAGACGCATAACCCCTGATTAACCAGGTTAAATGGAATGGAAACAAATATTTCTTCTCGCCCTGTGGCAGATAGCGCGCCAGCAAAGCACACCTTTAGTGCCAGCTTACAAAAACGCTATACCGTAGACCGGATATTCAAATATGCGGCCTGGGCAGCAACAGGCATTTCGGTCGCGATTCTGGCATGGCTGCTGTTTACGATCATTGTTGATGGCATAGGCACTCTAAACTGGGATTTCATTGTCAACTTCCCCTCTCGCAAACCGGAGCGCGCAGGCATCATCGCAGCTTTGGTAGGTACCGTTTGGGTCATGGCATTGGTTGCATTGTTTTCTTTTCCAATCGGCGTAGGTGCTGGTATCTATCTGGAAGAGTTTGCAACTGAAAACTGGTTTTCACGCTTCGTAGAGATCAATATTGGCAACTTAGCGGGTGTTCCTTCCATCATTTATGGCCTGCTGGGCCTAGCTGTGTTTGCACGGATTATGGAGCCCATTACTGGCGGGCGCAGCGTGCTATCGGGTTCTCTAACGCTTTCGCTGCTCATTTTGCCGGTCATTATCGTAGCCACGCGCGAAGCCCTTAGAGCCATTCCCGACAGCCTGCGACTAGCGGGTTATGCATTGGGCGCTACGCGCTGGCAAGTCATCTGGAGCCACATCCTTCCAGCGGCGATGCCGGGCATCTTAACTGGGGTCATCTTGGCACTCTCTCGCGCTATCGGCGAAACGGCACCTCTGATTGCAGTGGGCGCGGCGGTGTTTATCTCCTTCTTGCCAGAGGGTCTACAGAGCCAGTTCACAGCAATGCCTATTCAAATTTATAACTGGGTTGGCCGGCCTCAAGAAGAGTTTCACCACATCGCAGCATCTGGCATCATTGTACTGATGGCGCTTTTGCTAGCCATGAATGGAGTTGCTATCTATCTGCGTAATCGTTTCCAACAGTCCAAACTGTAGCGCTACAGAGTTTTCTTAGGAATTTTATTAGGAGCTTACTGCTGTGCTTGCAGTCCTTCTAGTAGCTGCTGATTTTTCCGAATTACTATTCCTCCAATCATTGTAATTTCATTCCTGGCTTTACTATGGCTTCGCCTTCTCCGTCTACTTCAATCGCTGATATTGACAATTCAAAAAAGATTGCCCTCCAAGCTGAAAAAGTTTCAGTTTACTACGGCAGCAATCTTGCGGTTAAAGATGTCTATCTAGAAATTCCTGAGCACGAGATTGTGGCTTTCATCGGTCCCTCCGGCTGCGGCAAGAGCACGATTTTGCGCTGCTTCAACCGCATGAACGATCTCATTCCCAGTGCGCGGGTCGAGGGTCGAATTATGTTCGACGGCAACGAGATTAGCGGCAAACGGGTTGACCCAGTTGAGCTGCGCCGTCGAGTCGGTATGGTTTTCCAAAAGCCCAACCCCTTCCCTAAGTCCATCTATGACAATATTACCTTTGGTGCCAAAATCAACGGCTACCAGGGTGATTATGATGAGCTAGTAGAGCGCTCCCTACGAGGTGCTGCCCTGTGGGACGAAGTAAAAGACAAGCTCAAGGAGAGTGGATTAGGTCTCTCGGGTGGGCAGCAGCAAAGACTCTGCATTGCACGGGCGATCGCAATTGAACCCGACGTCATCCTCATGGACGAACCCTGCTCTGCCCTTGACCCCATTTCGACCATCAAGGTAGAAGAGCTGATGCACGAGCTGAAAGAGAGATACACCATTGTGATTGTGACTCACAATATGCAGCAGGCATCTCGCGTCTCCGACCGTACGGCCTTCTTCAACGCAGTTGCAACAGACCAAGGCGGCAAGATGGGCTACTTGGTAGAGTACGACCAAACACAGTCTATTTTCAGCAACCCCAAAGAGGAGTACACCCGCGACTATGTCTCTGGCCGATTCGGCTAAATTATTAAGAGATTGAATCAGGAGGGTGCATGGCAAAATCTGCTGTGCACCTTTTTTGTGACCGAAAGTTTGCGGTCGAAAAGTTTGCGGTCGAAAAGTTTATGGTCGAAAAGTTTATGGTCGAATTATGGTCGAAAATTCTGTTGTGGAATTGCTTACAGAATAGGGGTTCACCGCTGCAAAAATAGAAAGCCTGCCTGCAAGGCCCCAATTACGAAGCCCAAAATACCGCCTAAATTCACAATCGCCTGCAGCTCACTGCGCACAATCGTTTGAATCGCACCTTCTAATTCCTGCGCAGACGTGCCTTTCACCCGATCAATAATCACCTGATCGATATTCAAAATCGGAATCGCCTGCATCACAATGGCTTCCAAATCTTTCTCTAAATATCGCTCTAAAATCAGCGCCAGCTCATGACTCACCACACCCAGAGACTCAGTCATAACCGGAGAAGACTGCAGCCGATTTAATAGCTGTAGCGCCAGACTCTCCCAGTTCACTGAGCCGCTCACCGTCTGTAGCAAGTCGCCGCCGTTGTTTTTTAGATACGTCTTAATCGTTTGCCGCAGCGTCCCCCTCAGCTGACGCACTGTAGAAACGGGCAGCTCTTGTAGAGAGAACTGCTGTAGCCACCTCTGCAGCCGAACTTTGACACCCAAGGCTGCTGTCAATTCTGCGATACGAGCATTACTCTTTTGGGGCTCATCTATACAGATAGCGCGTAGTCGGGTCAGCGCATTGCGCACGCCAAAAATATTGGCTACCACCCAATAGGTACCGCTCGTCTTAGATCTGAGCGTTTCATCAATGACTTGAATATTGTAGTCCGTCAAAAAATCGACCAGCAGCTGGCGTACCCGATCAGGGGGCAGTACGCCATTGACCATCCAGTCAGAAACCTGAGCCGCTTGGGCTTCGGCCAGCTGAAAGTCAAGCAGTACCTGATCAAAAATTTGATTGATCTGCGCTTCTAAAAAGTCATCTCGCCGAGACCATACCCGCAGCAGCCGAGGCAAAGACTGGCCGATCATGTCCTGCAAAATATTGCCGAGGATCTTGGCCGTCTTTGTTTGCGTATTGCCCTGTACCTGCTCTAGGGCCAGTTTCAGCAGCCAGTGAATGGCCTTTTCGGTGCGTTCGGTTTGCAGCAGGCGACGGGCCAGGCGCTGTAATTCTTCTGGGGTGAGGAGCGATCGCATGATCACATCCGAAATCTTTTTCGCCAGCCGCGCCTGATTGCTCGGAATCAATCCTGGCGTAAAGGGAATGCGCTGGCCAAAAATAAACTTCGGCCGGTAGGGCCGAAACAGCATCTTAATGGCAATATCGTTTGTAAAATAGCCAATGACTCCGCCCAGCACGGGCGGCAGCAGCACTATCCAAAGATTGACATCAGCCATAACTGCTCTACCGATATATCCTCAAGCTAACGGGTCGCCACCAAAACGCCCATCAATCCGCCTGCGATTGGGTAGTGAACTGCCTGCGTAAAGCCAGCCGCCTGAGCCATCGCCACCTGCGCTGGGCCCAAAGGAAAGCGCTCTACGCTAGGGCCTATGTAAGCATACTCCTCACTCAGCCCTAACCGCTCTGCCGTCGGGACGACAATCGTTTGCAAATACCACTGCTGAAACTGAAGCACCAGTGGATTGGTTGGCATATGAAAGTCTAAAATGGCTGCCGTCGCCCTCGGACGCAGCACGCGCTGCAGTTCACTAAGTCCTTTGGGTATATCCGTCAGGTTGCGCAGACCGTAGGCCATCGTGGCCGCATCAAAGCTTTCAGACTCAAAGGGTAGTGATAGTGCATCGGCTTCTACCCAGGTCAATCGCGATTGTAAATGGGGCTGTCTTTTGGCTGCGATCGCCAGCTGCTGCGCCGCAAAATCTGCCCCCGTCACCTGCCCCCTTTCTCCGACCTGACGCGCTAGCAACAGCGCCACATCCCCACTGCCACAGCACACATCCAAACAAGTCATCCCGGCTGCCGCACCGCTCCAGCGCACCGCCATTTGCTTCCACACCCGATGCAGACCCAAGCTCATATCTTGGTTCATCTGATCGTACTGCGGTGCAATGCGATCAAAGAGATCGCGAATTTGGTCGGCAGCGGGCTGAGTAGATGAGGTGAGAGTGCGATCGCTCGCCATAAAGTCTGATTGTTTCAAAAAATTCCGGGGCTAATCACGACTAACCCCTTTCAGAGTCTACCGCCAAAAAAGCACCTACAAAAAATCCGGGGCTCCTTTGTAACAAGCACCCGGACTTTTGCAAAATCATCTAAATCTCGTATCCAAATCTTATCTAAATCTCAAAAAAGCACTAGCAGGTCGCAGACTTTAAGCCCAGCGCTACCTGCGGTGCAATCAATCTCATCAGCGCAGTCACATCCTCTAGGGTGGTATAGGCCGCATTCCACTGCAAAGACAGCACCGCCAGCGTCTGCGAGTTGTAGACAATCGGCGTTACAGAATGACACTTTGTACCATCGGCATAGAGCGCTTCGTCACCGGAGCCCTCAGCCCCGCCCAGATTAGTCACTGCTTGATCAGTTTGAGTCGTCAGCGCCGCCTGTACCAAGCTATTTGCGCTAAAAGCAGCCATATCCGACGCCCCGTAGCTACCGGCACTACTACCATCAGCCAAGGACAGCGTGCACACATCCGCATTCAATATTTGGCCAAAGCCATTGGCGACAAACGTCAGCACCTCATCTATTGCCATGGGTTGAGCCGCCAGCTGCCCGACAGTCGTCATCAGCTTCGACTGCTTTTCGGCTCTGTGTAGCGCCTGATTTTGACGCTTAATCAGGTCATAGGTCTCAGAGGCCCGGTCCACGACATGCTTCAGCTCGTCAGGATCCCAAGGCTTCGTGATGTAGCGGTATACCTGACCTGCATTAATCGCATCAACGAGGTCTTCTACATCAGTAAAGCCCGTCAAAATGATGCGAACCGTATCGGGAAAGTCCGGCACCGTCTTACTCAAAAACTCAGTGCCCTTCATTTCTGGCATCCGCTGGTCAGAAATGATGACCGCGACTTCGCCTTCTTCGGAAAGGACTTCTAGCGCCTCTAGACCACCCTCTGCCCGCAACACCTTAAAATCACGGCGAAACGTACGATAGAGCAAATCCAGATTATCGGGCTCGTCATCAACAACCAGCATTCGAGGTTTTTTAGACGGTTGGTGGCTCGCTAAGGTTAGCGGACTAATGTTGCTCATAATGCGGGTTTGCCTTTGGAAAAAGTCAGTGCACTGCTGCTTTAAGACTCAGCAGAGGCGTCTCTTTTTAAGTAAACCCATGGTCAATACAAAAGTAACTGATATGACTTAGGCAAAATCGCTAATCTGTCACCTCCAAAAGCTCGACAACATTGCCATCGGGGTCTTTTACAAACAGCGCTGCGCGCCCTGACGAACTCATTTGAAAAGGAATACTCTGCTCACTCAAAGCTTGCTTTACCCCAGCCAAGTCATGAATCGCAAACGTTAGGTGAGGGTGGCGCCCCCACTTATCTTCACGCTCAGGATTTTTGGCCCAGTCGCTCACAATCAAATGCAGCTGAAAGTCTCCTATCTGATACCAGCTACCCGCAAAAGACAAGTTGCGCGCCACCTTTTCCAACCCGATTATTCGAGTGTAGAAATCATCCGACTTTTCCAAATCACTTACCTGAACTGCCACATGTAGCGGATACAAAATCTTGGCCATGGCGCCCTCCTAAGAACCCTTTCACCCTATTATCTATTACTGGTTCCTTCACTCTATTCGCTAAAAAAAGACGCTAGAAAAGGCGCTAGAAAAAGCATGAAGATATGGTGGCTCTGGATACTTCTATCTACGGGAGCAATCTTGATTGGATTGGTCTGCGTAGAACTTGTACTGCGCTTTGGTTTTGGCTTTGGCAATCCGCCCCTGTACGTCGCAGATGACACCATCGGCTATCGCCTCGCGCCCAATCAACAGGTGCGACGATTCGGCAATCGCATTCGGATTAATGAGTACTCTATGCGCGCTGATGCGATCGCACCCACTCCAGCCCCAGGCACCTTCAGGCTCTTTCTCCTCGGCGACTCCCTAGCAAATGGCAACTGGTGGACAGACCAAGACAACATTCTCTCCGAGCGCATCGCCCACTACCTAAAGCCGACCATTCTAGGCCAACTCGATCAGTACCAAAAAATAGAAGCGCTGAATGCCTCCGCGAACTCTTGGGGGCCCAGAAACGAGCTAGCCTATCTAGAGCGATTTGGCACCTTTGACCCGGCGGTGCTAGTGCTCTTGCTCAATACGGATGATTTGTTTGGCACGGAGCCCATTTCTTTGCAGGTGGGGCGCGATCGCAGCTACCCAGCTCGCCCCTTTCCTTTTGCCCTTGCCGAACCCCTCAGCCGACTGCGCAAACAACAGCCCATTCCAGGACTCAAAGAAGCTCAGGACGAAGGGGGCGATCGCGTCGGAAAAAATATTACGGCCGTTGATGGAATTTATCGACAGGCGAGTGCTTCCAACAGCCAGTTTATCCTCGTACTCTCACCGCTAAAACGAGAAATACCTGGCCCCCGAGACTATGAACTGGTTGCACGCGATCGCCTGCAAACCTGGGCAAAAGACAATCAAGTCACCTACCTAGACCTACTGGCAGACTTTCAGCAACAGCCAAACCCAAACGCACTCTATCGGGACCATATTCACTTAAGCCCTACGGGCAATGAATACGTCAGTAAGCAAATCGCGGGCGAGATTGCCCAGTCAGTCTTCACCGACTAATCGCAACTGGTTCAATCGCCTTCAGCGCAGAGCGTAGCTCAATCGGCGACTTCCACTCTTTACCGTCGAGCGCCATCTGCTCAATTACACTCGCCAGCCTTAGCGCCTTCAGCGCCTGCTGACCTCCCACAGAAGGCTGATTGCCCCCACGCACACACTGCACAAAGTGCTCCAGCTCAGCATGCAAAGGCTCCGTATTACTCGTAAAGACCTGCTCAATCAGACCGTCCTGACGATACAAAACCTGACCGTAGTCAGCCATGCAGTTCTCTGTCGTCTGACGATGAATCTCGATTTTGTTATTTAAGAAATCAGCCTCCGTCAAAGAATTGCGACAGTGCGCCGAAATCGTTCTAATTTTGCGATGGGTCACCTTACTCGCCGTCAGCGTCGCCACAATGCCATTGGCAAACCCCAGCGTCGCCGTCACATAGTCCAAGTAGGCCGAGCCATCACCCTTACTGCCACTCGCCGTTAGCTTCACCACAGGCGAATTCGCCAGCTCCAGCAGCAAATCAATATCATGAATCATCAGATCTAGCACGACCGACACATCATTAGCCCGCTTAGAATAAGGGCTCATCCGCCGAGCATCTAACGCCAGCACTTCCTCCGTGCGCAAAACGTTATGCAGCTCTTTAAAGGCCGGATTAAACCGCTCAATGTGACCCACCTGCAGAATGCAGTTCAAATCAGCCGCCGCATTTACCAAAGACTCCGCCTCAGCAATACTCGCGGCAATTGGTTTTTCAATCAGCACATGCACACCCGCCTTCAGGCAGGTCATCCCCACAGAATGGTGCAGCCGAGTCGGCACAGCCACACAGACCGCATCCACATAAGGCAGCAGCTTTTGATACTCTTCAAAATAGTGAACCTGGTACTTGCTCGCCGTTTCAATACCTAGCTCTGCATTGACATCAGATACACCCACCAGCTGCACATCTTTCAATCGTGAGAGCACGCGGGCATGGTGCTGGCCCATGTTACCCACCCCAATCACACCGACCTTAATGGGCTCCGGACGGTTACGACTGTAGGGTTTGGCCTCAGAAATAGTTAATGGTTGTCCTTGCACGATCTCACACCTCTTTGAATCGATTAACGTAGAACGGTTTGATGCCATCAAGTCAAAGCCGCAAAGAGCCCCCCACGGCAGACACAAAGCCAGCACTAACTAGCGTAAAAACACCAAGATCAACGAATAGATATGGCAATCAATTGAGTTCATCATTTAATTGCTATGCACTTAGAACTGCTACTTCTATTAGCACCTCTCTTAGAACCTCTACTGAGTGCCCCTAGAAGAAAGGAATCAGCGAATAAAAGAAGAAGCCACACAAGGTAGATGAAACTAAATGCAAAAATTACAGATAAATGCTCTAAAGATATCCTAAGCAATATAAAGCCACAGCCAAGCTAATTATTTATAGTCGCAGAAACCATAAAACTTACTGATAGCAAGACCTAGAAACAATGGGAGGAAAAATGGATTCAGACCTAAAATGGTCTGTTGATCCTGCAAGACCTCTGAAAATTGCCTCTATTGTAAACAGTACTATATAAATAGTAATAAAAATAACAACCCTTCGATGTAGGCGCTGTGCCTATTTATTTAGTGCATTTCATTGGGCGCAATCTTTTCGCCTAAGCGTCAGAGATATCCTGCCTACGTACGCTATTTCGATCAGCGCTACTCCGCTCAGCACTATTTCGCTCAGCACTATTTCGCTCAGCACTATTTCGCTCAGCACTATTTCGCTCAGCACTATTTCGCTCAGCACTATTTCGCTCATCTAGCGGCAGCACC
>JBCBKQ010000010.1:0-42832 GCA_038521595.1 Cyanobacteria bacterium J06627_28
ACGCATCACTTGCTGAAGAAAACACGGTGGCAAACCTCGCACATCCATACCGGACTTTAGAATAAATCGAGGTAGATAAGACCTTTTCCCATATTGCAAAGCGAACAAGAACAGTAATTTGTCTCTAATTTTGTGAGCTTGCTCTAGGATGTGTGCTTTTGCGAGGGCTTGCTCTAGAGATATTGTCATTTCCTGATCTTGTTCGCTTTGCAATATGGGAAAAGGTCTTATCTACCTCGATTTATTCTAAAGTCCGGTATGGATGTGCGAGGTTTGCCACCGTGTTTTCTTCAGCAAGTGATGCGTTCTTCGCACTCAGTAATCCAGCTTTATCGACTATCCATATGACCTGGTTTTGTGAGCTGTCCTTATGATCGCAATCTAGCAACCTAGCAATGGTATTACGCTCGATGTTCGCTTTTTTGGGCTCAAGGTTTTTGCAGCCTAGGCGCTCGGTGTATGGACAAATCTTAGCCACACAGCAAAAAATCGAAAGAAAGAGGCCACGATCTATAAAACTACAGAGGGCTTTAGCCTGCCTTGGCCCATACACTTGAAGAGTAGCCAAGCTTGCTTTCGAGCTGGCTCAAAATGCCTAAGAAATAGCTTTGATTTATTAGGTGTAGCGTTTTTCGCTGGCAAGATCCAGTGTGGATGCCTCTGCATTTCAACTGTAGTTACCCTAAACAGAGTTGATGTTTTAGAGGCTACCCTGGGAACACAGGCCTGACTTTGCTGCCAGCCTGCTTAAAAAAACTGTTTTATCTTTCGTAAGTGTATGACCATGCCTTTGACTACCACGGTTCGTTTTGAATGTGGACTCTGTGATGACCGGCTTTTACGCCACTTCCACAATCAACAAATTTGCTGGTTTTGCCCTACCTGCCGTCAATATGCTGCGTACGCCCATCCTATTTCACTATCGAATCCGCTAACCGATATTCTGCCCGAGCAGACCAGATTGCGCGAAGCTATGTCGAGTAAAGCCGCTTCCCCCAAGCGCAAAAAGCTCGTGTCTAGAAAAGCCTCCGCGAAAAACGTTTTCTTGAAGACGCCTGTGCTGAGTGCGCTTTTGCGTAAGCCTGCAGCGAGTAAAACGGTCGGAAAGGCTCAAAAGTCTACGAAGCCATCTGTGTCTGAGCGTAAGCAAAGGGTAAGGGAAGCTTTTGCGTAGCGATCTCGCTCATTTCCTTACCTACAAACCAAACCGCCTTCGATACACTGCACCGAAGGCGGTTTGGTTTGATGTTTTAGTTTGAGGAAGGTTCTAGCTTTCTTGCTGGCTATCTACCCACTGCACTAGCATCCTCACGCCATAGCCCGTTGCACCAGGATTGTTGTAGCCGTGCTCTTTTTCGCTCCATACAGGGCCAGCAAGATCTATATGCGCCCAAGGCGTAGTTTCAACAAATTGCTTCAAAAAGAGCGCGGCTGTAATCGATCCGCCTGCCCGTGGCCCCGTATTTTTCATATCGGCCACCACCGACTTAAGGCCTTCAAAATACCTATCTTCCATAGGCATCTGCCAGATTTTTTCACCGGAGAGTGCCGAGGCCGCCGCTAGCGAAACGGCCAAATCTTCGTTGGCGCTGTACATGCCGCCAATGTCATCGCCAAGGGCCACTACACAGGCCCCAGTGAGCGTTGCCACATCCACCATGGCATCTACGCCGAGCTTGTCTGCAAAGACGAGGGCATCGGCTAGGGTCAGGCGGCCTTCGGCGTCAGTATTGTTAACTTCGATGGTTTTGCCATTGGAGGCGGTGAGAATGTCGCCGGGGCGCATGGCGTGACCGCTCACCATATTTTCGGTAGCGGCGCTAATGAAGTGCACTTCTACATTGGGCTTGAGCTGTGCGATTGCCTTTGCAGCCCCTAGCACAGCAGCGGCTCCTCCCATATCAATCTTCATCATCTCAATGCCCGATCCACTGGGCTTGAGGTTCAATCCACCCGAGTCAAAGGTTAGCCCTTTGCCGATGATGGCAACTTTTCCCGTTTTTGCAGTGCCCGTTTTTGCAGCGCCCGTTTTTGCAGCGCCACCTTCTGGACGGTAGATCAAATGAATGAACTTAGGGGGCAAATCTGATGCTTTAGCAACGCCTAAGTAAGCGCCCATCCCGAGCTTTTCGCAGTCTTCTCTTTCCAACAGCTCTAGCGTTAGGCCGTAGCTGTTGGCAATGTCGGCAGCAGTATCGGCTAGCTTTTCAGGGGTGACGACATTGGGCGGTGCAGACACTAGCTCACGGGCTAAAATGACGCCATCGCAGACTTTCTCGGCTTTTTCGATGGCGGCGTCCTCACCGGCAAACGAGAGGAGATGAATGTCGCTCAGCTTGGTTTTGGACTTATCTGGCTCAGATTTGAAGCGAGTGTCTTGATTGAGGGCGAGAATGGTGCCTTCGGTGAGTGCTTGGGCTGTCAAGGCCTGGTTATTGTTCCATACGGGGAAGCTAATGCCGAGGGAATTGCATTTTGCGCGTTTGGCTAGCTTGGCTGCGATCGCAGCCCCCTTACGCAGGCTCTCCAGCTCCATTGCCGCAGAGCTACCCAAGCCAACGATGCCAATTTTTTTAATCGGTGAATCAGGGCCAAGGCGTGTAATGGCAGTTGAGCCTGTTTTGGCTTCGAAGGCTTCTTCGTCAATTAGAGTGTTGAGCAGTCCGCCCACCTGTTTATCTAAATCTGACAAAATGCCCGTCAGTGGCAAAGACTCTTCTAAAAGGCCGACAACCAAACAATCTCCTTGCCACTCTAAGCAAGTTTGATTTGACGCTGTAAAATCCATTCCCTATTCGCTAATCTCTAATGTTACTGATTTATTCCCGATATACAGTATCTACTGATTTCGGCGTTTTGCGCGGATCTTACGCCGATTAAGTTTTATGGGGGGGCCGCTAGACTATTTGTTACCGGCTTCTCTGGCGGTTTCCACCCTGTTATTCTTGAGATTTTTGGGTAAGACTGCAAAAAAGAATATTCTCAAAAAAATTGATTAATTAAAGCTAGACGTCCCGTTTCTAACCGTCCTATTGAGTCCCAGATATCCTGTTTAGTCCCGTCCTATTTGGTCCTGTATATAGTAGGAAGTGCATCCGGCAACTGCTTATGTTGAAAACGCTGAAAGAAAAGTGGCCGCTACTCGCGCTAGTGGGCGTGAGTGCGATATCGATTAGTCTGATCGTGGCGCTGCTTAAGCATACCGACGCCTTTAATCCAGATGGCCCAGTGCCGACCCAGCAAACGATTCGAGCCATTGATGCGTCTCCGGTGCTGGCTTTGGTTCGGCTACCAGCAGCGGAGCGAGCAGAGGCGTTGGCAAGTTTGGTGCAGCGGGGAGATGGGCAAGAGCGCGATCGCGCCCGTTTTATGCTGGCTACTGACTACTTAAACCAGGGTCAGCCCGACCAGGCGCTTCCTTTATTAGAAGGTCTTGAAAATAGCTACGAGCCGTTAGCTGCATATGTTTTACTCAGGCGTGGCCAGTCCCAGGTCGCCCTCAATCAGGTAGAGGCTGCCCGTGCTACCTGGACCCAGCTGACCCAGCAGTATCCCGAGAGCCCTGCCTCTGCGGAAGCGCTGTATTTAGTCGGTCAGCCTCCCGCTGGTAGCAATACATCACCGCAGTGGACAGCGCTGCTAGAGACCTTTCCCAGCCATCCATTGAGTGTAAACGTTGCTTTTCGCCAGCTATCTGCTACGGATCAACCCACTGGCCTAGACACCATTTCTTTGCTCAAGCTCATTGCCTATCACGGCTTAGAGCATCCTCAATATGTTCAGGCGCTAGATCGATTGACCAGCCAGCACAGCGGTGCGCTCACCGCAGAAGACTGGCAGGCCGTTGGCTTTGGCTATTGGGAAAATCAGCGATACGGCCCGGCTGGAGATGCCTATGCCAAAGCGCCCGGCAGTCCCAGAGGGCTGTATAGAGCCGCCCGAGGTAAAGAGCGCGGCGGAAAAGGGCAGGAGGCCGTGCGGCTGTATCAGGTACTGAGTCAAAGCTTTCCCGAGCATCCTGAAACGGCAGATGGATTGCTGAATCTCGCTAAGCTGCAGTCAGATCAGGCTGCGATCGCAACCCTAGATCAGGTCATCGCCCGCTTCCCCGACCACGCTGCCGAAGCCCTAGAAATCAGAGCTGATATTCTCGATGAGCTAGAGAGCCCAGACTCTGCCAAGCAGGCCCGCGACTCTATTTTGTCTCAATATTCCAGCTCAGAAGCCGCCTCTAAAATTCGACTAAAGCAGGCCAAAGCCAACGGCAAAGATGGCAATATTTCTGCGGCTATCTCCTGGGCCCAGCAGCTGGTAGACGCCGCCCCAAACGATGAGCGCGCCGCCGAAGCAGGCTTTTGGCTAGGCAAATGGCGCTACCGCCAAAACCAACCTGACGAGGCCCGTCAGGCCTTTGAACAGGTCATTCGCAATCATCCAGAGTCCTACTATGCTTGGCGCTCAGCAGTGTACTTAGACTGGAATGTTGGCAACTTTGATACGGTGCGATCGCTCCAACCCAACATCACCTTGCCCCCTCGCCGCCGTCCCCTCCCAGCGGGCACACCCGAGCTACAGGAGCTATACCTGCTAGGCCAAAACCAAACCGCCTGGTCCCAGTGGCAAACCGAATTTATCGATCAAAAAACGCCCACCGTCAGAGAACAGTTTACCGATGGCGTTTTGCGCCTTGGCATTGGCGACAATCTAGACGGCATTTTCATGGTCTCTAGCCTCTCCTGGCGTGAGCAGCCCGACGAAGTTGCCGAATACGAAGCCCTCAAAAACACACCAGAATTTGGCCAGGCCATCTACCCCTTTCCCTTTCCTGAGCTGATTTTGGGCTGGGCCCAAGAGCGCAACCTAAATCCACTGCTCGTCACCGCCCTCGTCCGCCAAGAATCGCGCTTTCAGCCAGATATCCAATCCGTCGTTGGCGCGGTCGGTCTGATGCAGGTCATGCCCGAAACCGGCGCATGGATCAGCGAGCAAATTGGTCAAGATAGCTACACGCTCTCCACCCCTGCTGATAATGTCAAATTTGGTACCTGGTACCTCGACTACACGCACCGGGAGTATGGCAACAATTCACTCTTTGCCGTTGCCAGCTACAACGCCGGGCCAGGTGCGGTCTCTAGCTGGATAGAAGAGGGCGGATTTTCCAACGCTGATGACTTTGTGGAAAACATTCCCTACCCCGAGACCAAAGGCTATGTAGAGTCGGTATTAGGGGGCTATTGGAACTATTTGCGTCTATACGATCCAGACATTGCTGCCAAAGTCGATTCGCTCTGATAGTGCTCCTGCCAGATGACCCGGCCAGATGACCCGGCCAGATGACCCCGCCAGATGACCCCGCCAAGTGAACCTGCTGGTAATTTAGTAGACAAGTTGCTTAGTTGGTAAGGTCAGTCCAGTCATCCATCCATCCAGTGGCCAAATCATTGATACGATAGGTAAACCTACGGTAGTCATCAGGTTCACGGGAGAATTGTGACTAAATTTAGTGCTGCGCAGCAAAGCCAACTCGCTCAGATTGGCGCTTTTTTGAAAGAAAATCGAGAAAAGCAATCAAAATCTCTACAGGACATTGCCGTTTGCACCTACATTCGACCGCAGCTCCTTAGCGGCATTGAAACGGGCAATCCAGACATGTTGCCAGAGCCGATTTTTGTCCAGGGCTTCATCCGTCGCTATGCAGAGACCCTAGGGCTCAAAGGCCTCGAACTCGCCCAGCAGTTCACCGTCACCTCCATTCCTTCCACGCCCCGCCCTGCGAAAACCTCAGCGCCTGAGAGCAGCTCTACGACTCGGCTCACTCGCACTACCTCGCCGGTGAATAAGCCCGCTACTGGCGCGGCTCCAGCGGCTGAAGGTGCGCCCATGTTTAGTGCCGGTAGCAAGGCCCCGTTAGAAGAGTCGTTGGTGAGTAATACACCTAGGCCCGTTCCCACAGAGTTACCCGCAGAGTTACCCGCAGAGCCACCAATGGTTGTGGACGATGCAGTGATGGCGCCAGCCGTCTCAGAATCTGCGGCCTCAGAGTCGATAACTTCAGAATCCATAACTTCAGAGTCCATAACTTTAGAATCCATAACTTCAGACCCGGCGGCATCGGACCCAGATACTATTGTCCAAACTTCCGAACTACCTAGCACCCTACCCACCCCAGACATTTCACAAGACTCAGATATTCCCGTCGCCCCTGCGCTCACAACGTCAGAAGACACCGTGTCTATGCCCTTGGTGAACACAGAAGAGGACTTCTCCAGCAAAATTTCTGCTTTTGATCAGCAGAACCTAGTCGCCTCTCAATCAGTGCCACCTTCTGTGGACATGCCCTCAATACAGTCGTCGACGGCAGAGTCGTCAACGGCAGAGACGTCCACTACAGCGATTCCTCAAATCACGACGCCCAACTTTGACGACGATCTGCCAGCTGCTTTTACAACGAAATCCACAGCCAATCAGTCTTCTACGCCCTCGCCTTACAGCAGCGCTCGTCCAGTTGGCGTCGATATTGGTAGCACGGATACGCCTAATCTAAAGCCGTTTGCCATTGGGGCGGTTGTCGTCGCTGCGCTCACGGCAGGCATTTTACTCATTGCTAATATGCTGGGCGGCGGTGAGCCTGCGCCCGACGTTGCCGAGACGCCCGAACCGACTGAGCAGACGACCGAGACGCTGCCGACAGTGCCCGATGAGGTGCCTCCTACGCCAGAGCCCCCCGCAAGCACCGCACCAATATATGTAGAAGCCGAAGCTACCGCAGAAACCTACGTCAGCGTTCGCACAGATGGCGTAACAGTGTTTGAAGACATCATGCAGCCAGGTGATACGCTGCTTTGGGAAGCTCAAGAAGTCATTGATGTTTACTCTGGTAATGCGGGTGGTCTAGAGGTCTCTGTCAATGGTGAACCTGGTGAGGTCTTAGGCGAAGATGGCCAGCTGGGCCAGCAGGTCTTTACCGCTGAGTAGCTGATTTCTTTTTGAATTACTGTCTTTTGCGACTTATCTCTTTTGCGTCCTATTGGCTGTTTTCGTTACGATAAGCTCTATGGCAACGAAAGCTACAGCAACGAAAGCTACAGCAACGGAAGCTATAGCAATCAAAGCTATAGCAACAAACGCTAGGCCCAGGGCTGATAAGCCAGTGGGTGATAAGCCAGTGAATAATAAGCCAACAGGTGACAAGGCAAATTGAGGCTCGCTATGATAATCCAGCAAATGCTTTTTATCGTTTTGGCTGCTTGCTGTCCTTTTTTTAAGACAAATCTACTACTATGACGCCGCCTTCAGACCTTGAGACAGCACCATCTGTTAGCATCTCGGTGCAAGATGACCAGCGCTCTGACTTCTTGGACGAAATTCCCGATGACGTTGAGATGTCTTTATTCGACCATCTCGACGAGCTGAGGCAGCGAATTTTTTATGCGCTGATTGCGGTTTTGGTGGGTGTGGTTGCCTGCTTTGCAGGCGTTAGGCAAATCGTAGAGCTGTTAGAGGTACCTGCCCAAGGCGCTAAGTTTTTGCAGTTGTCACCGGGAGAGTATTTCTTTGTCTCGATTAAGGTGGCTGGCTATAGTGGTCTGCTGATCGCGAGTCCGTTTATTCTCTATCAGATTATTCAATTTGTGCTGCCGGGGCTGACGCGCCGGGAACGTCGGTTAATCGGACCTGTGGTGATTGGCTCTAGCGTTCTTTTCTTTGCGGGTCTGGCTTTTGCCTACATCGCGCTGGTGCCTGCCGCGCTCAACTTTTTCATTAACTATGGTGCAGATGTCGTAGAGCAAATGTGGTCTATTGATCGCTACTTTGAGTTTGTTTTACTGTTGCTGTTTAGTACGGGCCTGGCCTTTCAGATTCCAGTGATTCAGCTGCTGCTGGGTTTGCTAGGCATTGTAGGTTCTGCCCAAATGCTGTCGGGTTGGCGCTACGTGCTACTGGGCGCAGCCGTTCTAGGTGCAGTGCTGACCCCCTCTACCGATCCAATTACACAGAGTCTGTTGGGTGGGGCCGTTCTGTTTCTTTACTTTGGTGGCATCGGTCTGGTTAAAGCTATTGGAAAATAGTTTTCGATGGGTGTCAGTCACAGCTTCAACTCCAATATGGTTTCAATCGTGTAGCACGCTGCTTGATGCATTGAGCAGCTTGTCTTGGTAAGCGTTCCCTAGCGCCGTGCGACGACGCGGGGACCTACCGCTGCTAAGCACTAAGAAGATTGCTACAGTAATTCGCTGATGCACAAGCCTATGGCAGGCGACGTCAAAAGTGCACAAAGCTTATAGAAAGCCATAGAAAGCCCGTCAGTCGTTAACGATTGACGGGCTTTTTGGCGAATATTTCTACAGAGTATAAAAGTGGGCTGTAAATAATCACCCGGTAGTCAAAATATCGTGGCTAATAAAGTTAATTAGAAGCTGATTGTGATGAGAGCTGAGCTAGTGAGTAAGTTGATAAAATGCACCCAGATCCTAACAGTAACTTGTGGGTATTTTTAAGCCTTAGCTTTAGCTGATTTCTAAGGTTTTTTCTAAGGTTTCTTCTAAGGGTTTGATGGGGCACTAGATTAAGCGCTTGAGCGGCTCATGGCCTTGTGATTTTCTGGCTGCTGCCCAAATAAGCTATCGAGGTAAATGCGACTAACCTGACGATGGGTAACGCCATTTTGCATGAGAAATAGTGAGATGGCTGCGCAAAATAGACGGTCTTGACTCCAACCGGAATGAACATCTAGATAATGCTGCACAGAGGCATGTAATTCTTCAGGGATTTCCACGGACAAACTGACGGATTGTTGCACCACAAATGCTCCTTCCACATAAATTTAGACAGCAAAAATCGCAACGATTTGCCCGCTCAAAAAGCCTTAGTCACTTAAGCAACTAATTAAGTAATTAGTTGCTTAAAAGTATGACCAAAAATGACCCTAAAAGCTGAGCGGGCGAAGCGCTCGATTAATGTGTTTTTCATTGTGGAGCATGGGTTTAGAAATAGCAACGGGGCTGCAGATCAAAGTGCAGTTAAGAAAAAGTTCAGATTTGTAAAAAAGGCCGTTTCAGGCGCTTTTTTGTTGCACAAATTTACAATGGGGTGCCCGTAGCTGTTCTGAGTACAGGCGTTTAAATAATCCACAGATGGGGTTGTAATTACCTGCCCTCGTTCTGGCCTGTGGAAAACTAATAACCCCATGTGGAAAACCTGTGGAAAAAATGTGGAGAAAGTCGCTCTCATACTAAGAGTTATTAATTTATTGTGATTGCCAAGTTTGGTGGGGTTCAGCCTGAAATTTATTGGTTTGTATCACCAGATACAGCTGCATTGTGCTGTGCAGTGATCGTTGGTTTAGCTCAGCCGAAACTAATGCCGACAATAGTGCTGACATCAGTGCCGACATCAGTCTGGTCGCGCTGAAAACTGGGCTGTAACGCGCTCTACGATGGTTTTGACCTCAGGTGGTAATCTGCGAACAATGGTGCGATCGCTCAACTTCACCGTTACCAGACTTACCTGCCCTGTCACACACAGCTCTGGCGACCCATCCGCAGAGGCTCCAATCGATACAATTTCATACTGCCAGTTCAGCCGCACGCCTTTTGAGGGCACCAGTCGTGTTTTGACCAGGGCCTCCATACCCAGCGACAGCGGCTTGCGGTAGCGAATATCTAGCCCGACCACAGGCAGGTCATATCCCAATGCCACTAGGGTCTCAAACGGCGTGCCAGCAGCCCTCAGACACTCCACCCGCGCAGATTCCATCCAGGTGATGTAGGTGCCATGCCACACAACGCCGCCGTAGTCAGTGTGGTGCGGCTGGACGCGAATCGGATATTCAAACCAGGGCTTGGCAGCTGACAGAGGCATGTTTGACATCACTAAAAACCGATGGGACGAACAATTTCTTAACGTTGTGTGGGCTTTGCTTGCGGTTTGCTCAGGGACTTTCTACTGTCTATATAGTGCTGCACTAGTAGAACGCTTTTTCACAGAGCGCTTCTTAACACTGTTGCTTTACATGAGGCTGCTCATCATGATTCAAAATATTTTGCTGGCTGATTCTGGCATGGGAAACACCCGCGACATGATGAAGCGGCTCATAGAGATTCCTCGAATCGAGCGATCGCGCCTTACTATTCTCCATGTGGTGCCCTCTCAGTCTTCGTCCGCCGCAATGGTAGAACGCTGGGAGGCCGGTGGCAAAGTGTTGGCCGAAGCCGTCACCGCGCTCAATCTCGACCCTAGCCAAGTAAACGCAGTCCTGCGTGAAGGCGAACCCAAGGACATGGTTGGCAAAGTTGCCGAAGAGATTGACGCCGATCTCATTGTGATGGGCTCTAGAGGGCTAAAAGGACTAAGAGCCATCATTGGTAATTCAGTCAGTCAGTATGTCTTCCAGCTATCGTCTCGTCCCATGCTATTGGTCAAAGACGATCTGTACTCCATTGCGCCAGTTCGACGAATTTTAGTCGCCATGGATAAATCAGACTCGGCGCAAAACAGCCTACAGGTCGCCATAGATCTTGCCCGTGAAATCGAAAAGAGTGAAATCATTTTGGTTCACACCATTCCCAAGCTGGGCGGAAAGCTAGGCGATGCTATCAGAGAAAATCCTGAGAACGATCCGGTGCTGGCAGATGCGATCGCAAAAGTTCGTCGCATAGGCATTAGCTATCGCTGCCTTGCCCCCGAAGGCAAGCCTGGCGCTCGCCTGTGCGAACTCATCGACCAGCTAAACATCAATTTGCTTGTACTTGGTTCGCCAGACCGTCGCCCCACCATTGCCAAAGGGATGCCCGATCTTGACCGCCTAATGGGAGGCTCCCTTTCCGACTACATGCGCGTCTATGCCAACTGCCCAGTGCTGCTAACGCGAATCCAAGAATAGAAGACCAAACATGGGAAGTAGGCTGTGATGCTCTGAAGATGATATGTCCATCCGCCGATGCATTGGCGAATTGCTACGAGTAATTTGCCTAGCAACTTGTTCTGCATCTTCTCGATGGGGAATAGGCGTATATAGAGGAGATACGTTTCTCGTAATGTTGTCTCTAATTTTGGTCAGGTTAGAAGCATTCCGTATCGTTGTTTCATAGCTTGTGACAATGAAGACAACCAATGCCAACACGAGCAAGACAACAAACCCAAGCCAGATGGCATTAATCGTCACCTCACTCGATAAAAGAGGAGGCAGATTTTCCATGAGCAAAGCATCTGCTCTATTCCCGATGATGCCTGACAGTGCAGCCGTTGCAAAAAAGAGTATAAAAGCTATGACGACTTGAATCCGGAAATGCACTCTCAATGTACGGTCTGTCTGCCCCGCTCTTATTTTGGGCCATTATTACAGAATATGGCCTATCGGGACAGGCTGCGGCTCTTCCCTCTGTATCTCTCTACGGCGCTTGCTGTTGGCTTATGTATCGGCTTCTTGATGCACAACGCTATAAAAATTGATCGGTAAACTGGCAGGGAGTTTGAATCGCCACATACAGCATGGCTTCGTATTCTTCCTGCTCTACTTCATAAGCGCCAAAGCGCTCTAGATGCGGATTGATAATCTGCGCATCAAATAGCGTAAAATTGCGCTTTCTTAAATGATTGACCAACATCACCATCGCTGCTTTGGAGCCTTCAGGAATGTTGTAAAACATCGACTCTCCGATGAAGACACCGCCCATCGTAATGCCCAAAAAGCCGCCTGCTAGCTGGTCCCCTTGCCAGGTTTCGAAGCTGTGAGCATACCCAGCCCGGTGCAGTCGTCTGTAGACTGCCTTCAGTTCTTCCGAAATCCAGGTGGTTTTGCGATTGGCGCATCCTTCTAAAACCCCCTCAAAATCCCGGTTGATTGCCGAAGAAAATCGGTTTTGATTGAGCGTTCTCTTCAGAGATTTTGGGTAGCGAAACCTATCGTCTAGCGGGATAAGCGCCCGACGACTGCTGGAGTACCAGTTCAGGGTTTGGCCGTCTTCTTCAGCCATCAAAAAATAGCCCTGCGCGTAGCACTGCAAAATTTGTGGAATGGAGTAGCACATACGGTTTCTTTTGCTTATTTTCCCATCAAAAGTCTCTGATGTGATGCATCACACCAATATTCCTACTTCTGCCAGCTTCTGTCAGCCAATCGATTGCTGCAAGCAGGCACCTTTGCGGCGCGCGGTATGTCGTTGTTTTTACATCGCGTGATGCTAAGTAAAGTAATGACAACTTTCTTGCTACAGCCCATCACAACCTTTTAGCCTAAGTGAATGCGGCAAATTCATGCATGAATTTGCCTGTCAGCACACCCTTCCTTTAAAGCAGACGATTGAATCCATATGTCTGAGCCATTAGATCCCAATTCTATAGACTCTAGTGGTATGGCTCCTGAGGATGCCAGTCTGTCACCGCCGCGAAATGGCCAGTCTGTCAATAATGGCCAGTCTGCCAAAGAAGCCTCTCCCATTGAATCTATCGAGCTGCCTCCGCCCCAAGATGCTTCCAAAGAAGGAAGATGGCTAAAGGCCACCCTGCATAAGTGGCTAGATGAAGAGTTTTTACCCGAAATTGTGAACGAACACATTGCTGCTCGGGCCTCTCAGGTATTTGTTCGTCAGCGCATGGAAGGTGAAAATAATCTAAATGCCCTTGTCCTAGCGGTGCTAACCGAAATGCAAGGCTACGATTTTTCTAAAAGTTTTTATAGTGAATTTGCCGTGGCTAATGCCGTAGGCGATTTACTGCTCGATAGCCTCGGTATCGAACGCTGTTGCGGTAACTAATAAGGTCACTAATACACGTCAGCTATTGACTACATTAGCTAAGAAATTAGCTAAGAAGGCTGTGTCAGTTCGCCACTTAAAGAAAGGAGACACTCAAAGAAAAGAGACACGGGCTAAAAAAGTAGCGATCTAGCACGAATCAAAAACGTTTCTGAGAAATCATAAAAAAGTGCCCTGCTTAACCAGTAGGGCACTTTCTATATCAGCTAATATTTGACGCTTACCAGCTAGATTTCACAACGCCGGGCAGCAAGCCTTGGTGTGCCATATCTCTGAGCGCGTTACGGCACAGGCCAAAGTCACGGTAGTAACCACGAGGGCGGCCCGTCTTCCAGCAGCGATTTTTGAGGCGGGTGGGTGCGCTGTTGCGAGGCAGCTGCTGAATTTTGCGGTGAATAGCCAGCTTCTGGGCCTGATTAGGCGCAGATTCAAATTCCTTTAGCAAAGCTTCGCGCTTAGCAGCGTACTTTTCGACGAGTTTTTCGCGCTTTTTCTGGCGCGCTACCATGCTTTTTTTAGCCATGAGGCGGAGTTACAGATATTTTTATTGACACAGTCTTTAATAGTATCGGTGGAGAAAGCTTTTGTAAACTCTTTGATGTTATTTTTCTGTACTGTGTTGCCGCCACTTGGCAGCGTTATTTGACAGTTGCTTTTCGCGTCCTCTTGCCAGCTGCTTTCCTTCCAGCTGCTTTCTTTCCGGCTTCTTTTTTCTTTTCTTTGGCAAGGTCAGCGGCTTTGGCAGCTTTTGCCGCTGCTTTTTGAATTTTGGCCGCCCCAGGGCACACATCTAGCAGGTCACATCTCAGGCAGTTTGGGCTGCGGGCCGTGCAGACAGCTCGCCCGTGATACACCAGCCGAATAGACCAGTTCTCCCAGTCTGGTCGGGGCAGCAGCTTCATCAGCACCTGCTCAATTTTGACGGGTTCTGTTTGCCGCGTCAGGCCAAAGCGTCCTGTGATGCGTTTGACGTGGGTATCGACAGTGACGCCTTCATGAATGCCAAACGCATGGGCGAGCACTACGTTTGCCGTTTTACGCGCGACCCCAGGCAGCGAGGTCAGCGCCGCCATCGTGGCCGGTACGTCACCACCAAATTCAGTCATTATTTTATGGGTGGCGGCCTGTATGTTTTTAGCTTTGTTGCGGTAGAAGCCCGTTGAGCGCACAAGCTCTTCTAGCTCTGCTATGTCCGCGCCTGCCATAGCTTCTGCGTCAGGAAACCGTTCAAACAAGGCCGGTGTTACCTGGTTGACGCGGGCGTCTGTACATTGCGCTGCCAGCATAGTGGCGACCATCAGCTGAACGGGTGTTTCATAGTCCAGTGAGCAAGGGGCCTCTGGATAGATTCGCTTTAGCCGAGAGAGTATTTCAAGTGCTCGAGGCTTGGCGCTGAGCTTTTGAAAGGGTCGCACGGGTGGCGGCGGCATGTCTGCTAGTGGCAGCGGAATTGCCTCGTACTGGTTCTCTTTGCTCGGGATAGGATGTGGACTCACTTCAGTTATGTCTACAGGCTTATCTATAGGCTTATCTACTGACGGAGCTGCTTAAGCACTTCTAGCTGAGTCGTATCGCGAATAATTAAGAAAATGCCGAGGCCTAGCAGCAAAAATATGCCAGTTTGCATGACGCTTGCCTGTAGGCGCATGGGCAGGGGTTTGCCGCGTACTGCTTCAATCATGAGGAAGGCTAGCTGGCCACCGTCAAGGGCCGGCAGGGGCAAAATGTTAATAATGGCCAGGTTGATGCTGATAATCGCTGCGAATGGAAAGAGCGTGCGAATGTCGTCTCTGGCTAGGCCTGCGCCCTGCTCTACGATTTTCACAGGGCTGCCTACTTGGCCTGCCATGCTAGAAAAGTTGGTAAAGATAGAAATCATCCCACCTGCGACGAGCTTTGTTTTGCTCTGAAACTCTTGAGCCGCTGTGGAAAATAGCTCGATAGGGCTGCTTACCGAGCGAAAGGCAACGGTGCCATCGTCGTTGAGGCTGTAATTTTGGCTGAGGGAGATGCCAATGACTGCATTGCCGCTGGCCGGGCTTATTTCTGGTGTAACGGTCAGATCGACTTCTTTGCCGTCTCTTTGTAGTGTCAGGTCTACGGCCGAATCTGGACTGGCCTGGATGATTTGGATGAGCGCTTGTTGAACGTTGGCCTCATTGCTGAATTGCTGTCCGTTGGCCGAGATGACGACGTCACCTGCCTGGATGCCCGCAATTTCGGCGGGTGAGTCTGACAGGACATCGGGGACCAGGACGCCAGGCGCGATCGCAGGCACACCCAAGCTGCCAAACTGCACCAAAAACACCAGGTACGCAAAAATCATATTGGCGATAACGCCAGCGCTGATCACAATGGCCCGGTCAAACACAGGTCGATTGCGCAGCAGATCTGGGTCTTCTGGTGGAATCGTGCTCTCAGGGTCGTCATCGGGAAAGCCTACAAAGCCGCCTAAAGGAATGGCTCTGAGCGCATACTCAGTCTGCGGGCCTTGAAATTTCCAAAGGATGGGGCCAAAGCCAATCGAAAATCGATTGACATGAATGCCCTGCAGGCGGGCCGCCATAAAGTGGCCGAGTTCATGAACAAAGATGAGGAGTGCAAGTACTCCGATAACGGCCAATACGGACATAGAATCGCGGCTTTAAGTTAACTTTTGTTATTGTACAGTTCCACACTAGAGATTGTGTGGGTCTGCGGTGTGAGCTTAGGCGTTGAGGGTGCGCTTTGGGCCATGTGGACCCTATGGCTGGATGATCTCGGTGCCCATGTACTTTTGTAGAACCTCAGGTACCTTCACGCTGCCGTCTGGCTGCTGATAGTTTTCCAAAATTGCTGCCATGGTGCGCCCGACCGCCAGGCCAGAGCCATTGAGCGTATGGACATACCGGGTGCCTTTTTGACCGCTTGCTTTAAAGCGGATGTTAGCCCGTCGTCCTTGAAAATCTACGCAGTTGGAACAGCTAGAAATCTCTCGGTACTTTCCGGCTGAGGGTAGCCAGACTTCTAGGTCGTAGGTTTTGGTTGCGCCAAAGCCTAGGTCGCCAGTGCACAGTTCGAGCACGCGGTAAGGCAGCTTGAGCTGTCGCAAAATGTCTTCGGCATCAGCGGTGAGCTTTTCGAGTTCGTCAAAGGAGCTATCGGGATGGACGAACTTATACATTTCGACTTTATTAAACTGGTGCAGTCGGATGAGGCCTCGGGTATCGCGGCCGTAGCTGCCTGCTTCGCGGCGAAAGCAAGGCGTGTAGGCGCAGTAGTTGATCGGTAGCTGGTCAGCGGTGAGGACTTCGTCGCGGTGTAGGTTCGTCAGGGGCACTTCGGCGGTGGGGGTGAGCCAGAGATCGTCGCGATCGCACTTAAAGCCATCTTCTGCAAACTTAGGCAGCTGCCCAGACCCCTGCATCGAATCAGAGTTGACCAAAATTGGCGGCAGCACTTCGGTATAGCCTGCGCCCGTATGCCGCGACAGCATAAAGGAAATCAAAGCCCTTTCTAGCGCGGCACCTGCCCCCATCAGCGTCACAAAGCGGCTTTGAGCAATTTTCACCGACCGCTCAAAGTTCATAATGCCGAGCTTTTCACCGATTTCGTAGTGGGGCAGCCGGTTATCCGCTGCAGGAATGAGCTCATCTCCCCAGCGACGCACCTCGACATTGTCATCTTCGCTCTTGCCCAGGGGAGTAGAGTCGCTAGGTAAGTTTGGCAGCGTTAGCAGGGTTTGTTCAATCTCTGCTTTTAGCGCGCGCTCTTTGGGTTCTAACTCACCAATTTGATGCTTAACCTGATTGCCCTCTTCGCGCAGCGCCTTGATCTCATCGCCTTTAGGATCTGCCCCATTGCGAATTTTTTGACCGACCGCTTTGCCAACTTCGTTACTGCGTGCCTGCAATTCAGATCGTTTTTTCTCGATTTCTCGCTGCTGTGAATCGAGGACTAGCAAAGGCGCGAGATCATAGTCACCTCGCTTGCTGAGGGCCGCCTTTACCTCGTCGGTCTGATTGCGAATTTGCTTAATATCCAGCACGGTCTTGTTCCTTAGTATCTTTAGCCTTAGCGTCAACAGCAACCTTAACAGTGAAAGGGACGGTCAGAGTCAATTGCTCTGCCGCCCCTTTGGTCGTCCGTCCCTTTACCGGAGTCATGGTTCGTTCGGTCTGTGTCTTCTATGCGACCTAGACGACCTGTTGAATCTCAGCAATCTCTGGGATAAACTCCCGCAGGCGACGCTCAATGCCCATTCTTAGGGTCATGGCAGAGCTGGGGCAGCTACTGCACGCACCATTCAGGCGCAATTTTACGATGGGGCCATCTAGCTCTACAAGCTCTACATTGCCACCATCAGCGAGCAGGTAAGGACGTAGCTCGTCGAGGACTTTTTCTACATTCGGTTCGGTCAAAGCCAGCGTGGCCATAGTGTTATCTCCGGGTTGCGTGGATTTTTCTAGTCTAGCGGTTATGTCGGCGGTTATGTCTCCTTTGTTGTGTCTCCTTCGAGGTCATCTGAGGTCATCTGAGGTCATCTGTCTTTACTGATGTCTTTTGCTTGTGTCCTGTGCTCATGTCAGCTACCCGGCAATCAGTTCATCCAATCTAGCCAGCACTTCCTGACTGTGAATTGCGGGCCGCACGCCCAGAAATCGCTCTCTCAAAATGCCATCGGGATCTATCAGATAGGTATGTCGCATAGACATAGGCTTCATCCAAGAACCATAGGCCCGGCTAACTGCCCCATCTGGATCAGATAAGAGTGGGAAAACCAGTCCTTCCGAGTCACAAAATTCTTCGTGAGAGTCCACATCGTCAGCGCTGATGCCTAAAATTTGTGCATTGCGGGCTTGATATTCTGGTAGGTCACGCTGAAATCGTTGGGCCTCTAGCGTGCAGCCAGGGGTAAAGTCACGCGGATAAAAATAGACAACAACCCACTGACCGAGATAATCGCTGAGGGACACGTTGCGATCTTCAGCGGTTTTGTCTGCATCGGTCGCCAGACTGCTCGGCAGCGTGAAGGCCGGGGCCGGGGCATCAATGTCGGGTTGGACGCCACCAAGGGCAAAGGCGGCTGGGGCCGGGGCTGCGATCGCAACTATCAGACAAAGTAACGTGCCGATGCACGCGGTGAAAACACGGCGTGCTAGCATCTTGCGGCGCAGCGACATACAATCTCCAAAAAAAGGGGCCATCTACCAGTCTATAGCGCCTCAGCTCACAAAAATAGAGAAATTTATGTCTGCCCTTAGTCTCAAAAAATACTGGCGCGAAAGCTGGGCTGTCGCTCGCCGCATACTGACGGAGCTGTTTCGGCGCGGGCGCAGCCTCATCTCCTGGCTGATTTTTCCGGCGCTGCTGTTACTGCTCAATGGCATGATTACGGCCCGTGGCAATGGGCGTACGATGCCCTTTGGTGAAGCCTTTGAAATTGCCGCGCCGCCGACTTTAGTGGGTGCAGCTTTGTTCTTTAGCTGTTTGGGCGGTGGCGTTGCTACGGTGGTCTCGGAGCGAGAGCAGCAAACGCTAAAACGACTGTTTTTATCGCCGTTGAGCGGGGTGTCCTACTTTTTAGGGATTTTTCTGGCTCACAGCGTCATTGGTGTGGGGCAGACGCTGGTTATTTTTGCGATCGCACTCATGGCTGGTGCAAACTTCACGGGGGCTGCCTGGCCTCTTGCCTTGTTAATTCTTTGGCTGAGCGTACTGGCCTACGTGGGCCTCGGCTTTATGCTAGGCACTCAATTTGCCCGTCGCACAGAGGATGTCAGTGCCCTGATTGCGGCCTTTGGCGTGCCATTGATGGTGCTAGGCGGCGCGTTTTTACCCATCTCTCTATTTCCAGACTCTTTGTTAAACATCGCCAAGTTCAACCCGATTTATCACATGACAGAGGCCCTTACCAATGCTCTGTTAAACCCAGATAATCCGCTGGGAGAAGACGGCGGCCACTTCTGGTTCTTGCTGATATTTTCGGGGGTGATGGTGATTGTCGGGTGGCTGTCCTATCGGCGAATGCTGATGAAAGAGCGACAGCTATAGCCGCTAAATGACGTTTGGCTACTAGCTTTTAGCGCTATTGCGTCTGCTCTTTTTGACTTTATTTTTGTGATCGCGCCAGAGGGCAAGGCCTAGGGTCCCGAGGCCAAGTGCGATCGCCGGTTCTGGTACAGAAGCATGCCTGTCGCTAGAAACCTCTGCCACTTGCGCTGCCAAAATATTTACTGGCAGCGTGCCCGCAACGGCTTGATTTTCTAGGGTGGGTGGCAGCGTGCCGTGATCGACGCCCCGAGGCTCCGGGACTAAGTTTGATTGTCCAGCGACTGCCGTTAGGCCTGGCTGCGCGGTCGTGCTGGTAGCGGCTAGCCCGCATTCACTAGGAATGTAAATGCCCTCAGCGCTGGGCTGCGATGCCGGATTGCCAAAATGCTGTACCCAATATCGACCCAGTCCAGAGTCTCCAGTCGTTTCATACACTCCAAAGCCCACCTCGCTAAAGCCTTTGTTCAGCATATTCGCGTTGTGGCTTTCACTGTTTGCCCATGCGGTAAAGGCGGCCTGCGCCGACTGATAGCCCCCCGCCAAATTTTCTCCAATGCCTGCCGACGGGTAGCCTGTCGCGCCAATGCGTGAAATAAAAGTAGAGCCATCTTTGCCGTTGTGCGACAGGTATCCCTGAGTCGCCAAGTCTTTGGCGTATTCTTGGGCAGATTTGCCTAGCTGCAGTGAAAATCTGAGGGGTGGCGTTGACTCCTCAATGCGAGCCTCATTGATCAGCGTCAAAAGATCGGTGAAAACTGACGAGAGTGGCGCACAGATTCCAGTCGGATCGCCTGTGTCGATGGGAATAGCCTGGGACGTTGCATCACCAGAGCTATCGCCACTGCCGCCACCGCAGCTGGCAACCATCGAGCCCACCAGGGCCAAACTCCACAATGTTGTCCATTTCATGTTTATAAATATTCCTTAGTGAGTGCTCACAAAAGAGCGCGCTGTCAAATCGCCACACTGCAGCAAAAGCACCGCAGCAAAAGCACCGCAGCAAAAGCACCGCAGCAAGATCCGTGCTCAACGGGCAAACGCGTTGAGCTTTTGTTGTTTGCGTAGCAATATTGACGCCGAAAAAACGACGGATGAAGTCAGAAAAAGAGGGGGCTTTTGAAAAAGCAGCCTGGCAAAAGGCAGTTTGGAAAAGCGGGACAATGCGCAGCACTGGTTGAGCAGGGCTAACCCCAAGCACTTCTCTATATACGCGCAGTTCGCTCTGCTTGCCTCACATCTGCTTGTCTTAGATTTGCTTGTCTTAGATTTGCTTGCCTTAGCTTTGCTTGCCTTAGCTTTGCTTGCCTAAACTAAGAGGGATTGGTAAATGACCCCCAGAGAACCTTCACGCCCACAGTTGCACTCTAATGCGACATAAAACGAACCTACATCGGGAGATGCCAGGATTAGCACCCAAGACTGGATACCCGTGTGGTTTGATATATACGTAAACTTTACGAATCCTACACGCTAAGAAACATTGCTTTACATAGGATGTTTCTGTTTTCAAAGGCTCTACTCAGACCCAAAACTCAATAAGGTAGGGACTTTAAGTCGCTTACATAGCTTACATTCCACATAAAGTAGCCTTCTGGCAGCTTTCTGATGCCTTTGGGCCGCATGGGGGTAAGTAGGCATAAATTGTCCAGTGCAGGACATATTTAATACAGTTGATATGACAATTTTACGTAATCGTTCGTCAGAACAGTCTGAGCAAATAGCAACCTTTGGCGCGGGCTGTTTTTGGCACGTTGAAGAAGCGTTTAGGCAGTGTCCAGGCGTGCTCAAGACATCCGTTGGCTACATGGGCGGCTACTTTGAAAATCCCTGCTATCTAGATGTACTCTCGCGCATAACTGGTCATGCAGAGGTGGCCCAGCTCTATTTTGATCCAGCCCTAACGACCTACGAGGCCTTACTGGCGCTCTTTTGGCGCATTCACGACCCCACAACGCTCAATCGCCAGGGGCCAGACCGAGGTGAGCAGTATCGCTCTGTTATTTTTTATCACACGCCCGAGCAGGCGATCGCAGCTCACCATGCCAAGACGCAGCTCGATCAAAGCGACACCTTTGCCGACCCCATCGTCACAGAGATCAAGCCCGCTACAGCCTACTGGCTAGCGACGGCAGATCATCAGCAATATCTCATGAAAAAATCGAAGTCATCGGCCGGTTAAATCAGCTGGCTGGTTAAATCAGCTGGCCCATAGAATCAGCGGGCCTCTCGAATGATCTGGCTCACAGTGAATTGGCCCACTGCTCGGCCCAGCGTTCTCGCCAGCGGGTGAGTTGGGTGCGGCTAGCAATGTACCAGGGCCAGCGTTCGTACTCTGCCAGCAGCCAGCCAGACATGATGCTGTGGCTAAATAACGTGAGTGCACACCAGCTGACGACAAAATTTAGCCCGCCAGAGGGCGGAAAAATGTAGTTGGACACGGCAATGAGCGAAACAGGTGCGATCGCCAAGATCGCAGCAAAGCCCCAGACTAGATAGTTGGCCGTGTCTTTTTGATGAGCGGCCTGCCATCGTTTCCCTGTCCATCGCCAGGCCATCGGCTGTAGGCTGTCTGCCAAGTGAACAGATTGATTTTGTAGATTGGCTGTGAACATATGCCGACAAAAGTCACAGGCAAAAATGTCCATCAGTGCGATCGCGCTCAGCTTGCCCTGTCCACATGCCGGACATGAATAGCTTTCCTCGTAGGAGAGAGAGTGCTGCGTTTGATTATTTTCCTCTGATGCCGCCCTGAAATAGCTTTTCTGCTGGCTGCTCTGTTTTGGATTGCCCATATCTATCGGTCACAAAACCGAACGAGTACTAAATCTTTCAGCTTTAGGATAATAGGCCAAACCACAAAAGGTGATGCAGCTTGGAAGATTCTTAACAGGTAAAGAAATGGCAGAGAGCCGCTTTATTCAATGAATGGTCCATATATGGCAGTTCGCTGGTGCATGGCAGGCTAATTGCGAAAAACCATGTAGTTAAGTGGCTCACGAGACTGTACTGAATTTTGTGTAAGCGATCTAGCTAGCGATGGGCAACTTCTGTCATTTTTCTACTTTCAGCAGATTGGAGCTTAATTAGGAGGGCGTCTGCTTCTGCCTGTAAGTGGAGTAGCTCTACTTGATGATCTGCCTGCAACGGAGAACGCTTTTCTCCAATCCAGCACACGTGTTTACTCTCTTGGGCAGCGTCTACAGCTATGGACTCGTCATTTGGTTTGACTGTGAGTGATGCGCTCTCAGCTGTCGGTCGTGTCTCAAACGCTGTTGCTTCTCCCGGAGCCGAGGTCAGCGACATCGGCTGCTTCTGAGGCTTTCCAATCGATGCCTGACTCGTTCTGAGTTGTATGACAGGTGGGATAACAGGTGGGACAACGGTCGTTTGATGCACTGATCCGATTACGGACATTATCTTACTCACAACTCACAGCAGGTATTTCTTAAACGAGCATAGTCAGCACAACGCCTTCCAATGTGAGCTGTTGCGCAACTAGCTAGTTATTTATACTTAATCATATGAAAATCATTGGCATTGTAGCTTAAATAGCTATCGGGAAATGACCATCATTCAATTATGGAATTCATTTGATATTAGCCAATCCAAAATTCTCTTTCTTGTAGGATCTGTGGCAATTTAGCAAGTGGTTATCGCTGAGATCACTCGCCGCTGTCCTCATCAGAGGCTTTGCTGGCAGCTAGCCGCTCCTTTGCTAATAAGTCAACGGCATCACTCAGGGCTGCGGTTAGGCTGTCGCGGGTTTTCTTGTGTTCGGCTTTTTCGTTATCTACGGCGGTCTTGAGCTGTTCGCATTGCTCTTGTGAGGCTAGCAGCATCCCGTAGAGCTCTTTTGCCGTGCGTCTAGGAAGTCCCTTGGTTTTATGGACAATTTCAGGGTCGGTCATGGGCAGGTCTTGCCCCTTCTCTGCCATCAGGTTGTTGATTTCTTGCTGGAGCTTTTCTATCTTTTGGCTGCTGACTTCGACATCTCGCCGCCGCTGTTGCGCTTCTGACTCGTACAGCTTGCGCCAGTTTTCCGCGCTGCTGTAGGCCTGTTCTCGGTCTTTTTGTAGCTCACTTACCTGTTGCTGGAGCGACTGTACTTCGGCCAACCACTGGGCTACATTTTGATCCATTGCCAACCGTCCTTGTGTTGTCTTCTGTAAGCGCTGTACTGTCACAATCTGCGCTTCTCAAGAGTTAGGCCTTAGGATAGCAGGTCAGAATAGCAAGCGGCTGAGCGCGGCAGGCGCAGGCAAAATAATCACAATCAGTAACGCTAGAGACAGCAGCCCCAGCAGGTCGCGCGGTCCGTTTAGTTCACTGACGTCATTGAGCGCTGGCTCTACCGCTGGAATAAAGAGCAACAGCAAAGCCCATATCAAAAACTCTTGGTTTGCGTAGGCCAAAATCACCATTAAAACGCGAGCAACATGGCTGACGATGGTCGCTGTGCGCTGGCCATACATCGCATGGACAACATGCCCGCCATCCAGCTGTCCAACTGGCATGAGCTTTAAGGCCGTCACAATCAATCCCAGGCATCCAGAAATGGCAACCGGGTGTAGATTAATGGCGCTCTCAGCGGTGAGCGTACTGCCTATGGCCAGGCGACTCAGCAGCAGCAGCAACGTAGATCGCCCCGGATCGAGCGCTTCAACATTAAATAGGGAGGCCTCTTCTCCCAGAGGCACTAGGGTGGACTGGGCAAGGCCCCAAATCAAAATAGGCAGACTAACGATAAATCCTATTAGGGGACCCGTGATGCCAATGTCAAAAAGGGCTCGGCGGTTAGGCATGGGCGATCGCATCTTGATAAATGCTCCCAGCGTCCCCAGAAAAAAGGGAAGGGGAATGAAGTACGGCAGGGTGGCTCTAACTTTGTGGTATCTGGTCGCCAAGTAATGGCCCGTTTCATGCAGGCCTAAAATCGCCATGAGCGACAGGCTGTAGCCCAGCCCAGCCAGCAGCAGCGTAGGCTCACTTTCCAATCTTTCTGCAATCGTCTGTGCGCCATTGACCTGCACGCTGCCGACAAACGTGGTGGTCAGTAACGTGGCCAGTGCCAAAAAGACAGCGAGCCCAGGTCGGGTGAGCTTTGCCTGGTTAATCCGCTTAATGCGGGCGATTTGGGCGGATGTTATTGACGCAGGTAGGTTTTTCTCCCAGTTTTTGGCCTGTGGGTTGGGCACTAGCGCAAAAAAGGGTTTGCCGTTTAACCCCTCTTGCAGCAGAACTAAAAAGCGATCGCCAAAGCTGCGCTCGATGTTTTGTTGAACGGTTTGGTAGGCCTCTCCAGGAGAGGTTTTCAGCTTGCCTTTGCAAATCATTGCTTGGGGCAGGTAGTCAATTTTTTGTAGATAGTAGGTAGACCAGGGAAAACATCGCTCCAGCAGGGTTTCTTCTTCGCGGGTGATGGGTTTATCGGCTACTTTCTTTTTCTTTGCCGTCGCTTTATTGACTGCGGCTGTCGCTGGCGTTTGATCAATAGTTTGCTTTGAGCGATCCTTTTTGCCTTCGTCCTTCTGGCTTTTTTTGAGGCGATCGCTCGAAATCGCCAGCGCCGAATACAGCACCATGGAGCAGGCAAACATCAATCCATAAATAAGCAAGGGCGGTGGCAGCGTCTGAGCGATCAGCATCCACAGCGTAAACACCAAGATCGGCAGCATCAAAAGCAGCCACAGCACCCATTTGGGTATGGGCATCGCTTTGGGCACGCTTCGATGGATTATCCAGTAGATTACCGACCCTAAAATCAGCGTAAGCAATAAAATGAGGGGCATGAAATAATCATTTGCCAAGCAGGCAAATCAGCAGCGAATAATAATAATGATTCTAGCGAGCGATTTTATTGAGTCGTCTTAAAGGCAGCTCCTGTCGCAGCACCGCCACAATTTCTGCATATTGTAAGGCAGTGTCTTGAGCTTTTCCCGCTTTCTTTTGTCTAGCTGTTTGCCTAATTGTCTTCCGGTCTTTTCCCAATTATTTTTTTGAGAGTCCTTATCTAAATGTCGGCCTTGCCTTTTTCTTCTCAGTCTTCCTCCGATCCGGCAGTGGCCTCGTCAGCAGCTCCATCAGCCCAGTCCTCCACAAGCCAGTCGTCCACAAGCCAGTCGTCCACAAGCCAGTCGCCCACAAGCCAGTCGCCCGCAAGCCAGTCGTCCGCAAGCCAGTCCTCCGCAAGCCAGTCGTCCGCAAGCCAATCATTAAAAGGAAAGCCACCCCAAGCGGTCTTTGACAATATTTTTGCGTTCTCGCCCAATCGTGAAACGCTAGGCGGTACTGCGTATCTTATCGTCGAAAAAAATGAAGCAGGTCAGCAGGCCAATATTCTGGTGGACTGCCCTGCCTTAAACGATGCCAATAAAGCGTTTATCCAGGCCCAGGGTGGCATTGATACTTTATTCATCACCCACCGTGGCGGTATGGCCCAGGTCAAAGAAATTCAGGCCGCCTTTAATGCTCAGGTGCTGCTGCAAGAGCAGGAAGCTTACTTACTGCCAACGGTGACTACTGAGGTTTTTCATCGCGATCGCACCCTTTCTCCTACCAGCCGAGCCCTTTGGACACCGGGCCATTCCCCTGGTTCAGCCTGCCTGTACCACAGCGCCCATGGTGGCATCCTTTTCACAGGTCGCCATCTGCTGCCAAATAAAGCTGGCGCACCTCGCCCGCTCAGGCTTTCTAAAACCTTTCATTGGCCACGACAGCTTCGCTACGCCCAGCAGCTGTTAACCGATTTCACTGCAGAAACGCTGGGCACCATTTGTCCTGGTGCGAGTACTGGCTTTCTACGCGGTGAGAAGAAAATTACAGATGCTTATGCACAGCTGCAGTGCGCCGATTGGGACTCGCTGGCGAAAAGTACACCCGTGCTTTAGGGCTTTATCAGCGCCCTCAAACGACAGCGGCCTCCAGCCCGACGGGTAAGGGGCAAACGCCCACCTCTACTTCGCTGGGATAAATCAGCCAGGTGCGTTGAGCGGGTTCTGCTAGGGTTTGCACCAGTGCAGAGAGCTGTTTAATATCTTTGAGGCCTCGCCGCGTCTGAATTTTGATGCCCTTTTGATAGACGCTGTAGCCCTTGCTCCAAATGTGACGCAATCCACTGTAGCGATGAGCCTCTACCCCTTCAGAAAATAGCTGCTGCTGTACATTTTTGAGCAGGCTTTCCCGCTCTTTTGGTGTGGCATAGGTGACTTCTAGCGCTTTTAGCAAACGCCGATTTAAAAACCGATGGCAAAAATCTGACAGGGCGGGATCTGGGTGGTGCTGCCAGCGCTGGAGGTGATAGCTAAACACTACATCGTCCCCGGTGAGGTAGTGCTGCAAGGAGAGCGTTTCTGTTTGGTACCTGAGCCAGGCTTTTACCGTTTCATCGGCTTCAAGCTGGCCCTGTGCCAGCAGCTCGCGGGCCCGGTCAAAGGCCTGCTCTAGTATCCATGTCGCAGACAGGCTCTTGGAGTGGTTGTATATCTGCGCGTACATAAACGAGCGCACTACGAGGTAGTGCTCAATGGCTGCTAGTCCTTTTTTTTCAACTACGAGCTCTTGACTGTGGGGGTCGTAGTTGAGCGCCAGCACGATGCGGTCTAAATCTAGCTGGCCGTAGGATGCGCCTGTGAAGTAGCTATCGCGCATGAGGTAGTCAATGCGATCGCAATCCAGCTGACTAGACACCAGCTGCCAAACGCAGGGTACCGGGTGCTCATGGGTATACACCTGTGTGATCGCCTGCCACAAATTTGGGTGAAACGCATCTAGTAAGTCGCGGATCTCAGTGGAATGCTTAATAATGGCCATTGTCCACTCTTCATGGTGGGTGCCAAATACTTCTTCGGCGGTGTGGCTGTAGGGGCCGTGGCCAATGTCATGGAGCAGCGCCGCGCACAAAACTGTGGCTCTGTAAGAAGGTGCATTACCTCCCTCGCTCCCCCCCTCGTTTCTCAGCGCTTTATGCAGATTGGCCAGCCGATCAAACGCCCGACGCGCAACGGCCATTACCCCCAAAGAGTGCGTAAATCGAGACATTTCTGCCCCGTGATAGGTCAGGCTCGCAGGTCCCAGCTGACGAATCCGCCGGAGCCTTTGAAACGGTGCTGTGTCGATCAGCGCTTTGAGTAGTGCTTCTACAGGGTCACTACTGTCTAGTGAGATCGCGCCATGGAGCGGATCGTGATAGGTACGCACAGTTCCTGACATAGGCGTTTCCGGTAAGCTACCGGGCGACACAACGCTTCCCCGGTAGCCTGCCAGGAAAGTGGTTTACTGCTGCTGAACTGCTGCCAGCGGCCGGTCAACAGATTGGTCAATAGACTGGCTAATGGGCTGGCCAATAGACTGGGCTAACAGAGCAACAGCAGCGTTGTACTGAGCATCGTCTTCAGTGCCAAACTGCTGACGGCGCTCTACCGAACTCACCACCGTTTGGTCAGGGGTAATGCCCAGCTTGTTGATATCTCGATGGTTGGGGGTTTCATATTTGGCAATGGTCACCGCCAGTCCTGCACCATCGGGCAGATCAAACAGTGACTGAATGAGGCCTTTGCCAAAAGTAGTTTCACCCACTAGCTGAGCGCGGCCATTGTCCTGCAGTGCCCCAGCCAAAATTTCACTGGCACTAGCTGTGCCCTTGTTAACGAGCACTACGAGCGGATCTTCTGTGATGGCTTTGCCCGTGGCGTCATAATTCCCCAAAGCGCCCTGGCGGTTCACGGTATAGACAATGGTGCCGTCATCTAGCCACATGCGAGCAATTTCAATGCCTGCCTGCAATAGTCCGCCTGGATTGTTTCGCAGATCCAAAATGTAAGCGTCTGCGCCCTGCTTTTCGAGGTCAGTTAGCGCTGTTTTTAGCTCGTCTGCTGCGTTGCCGTTGAACTGGCCTAGGCGCAGGTAGCCCAGCTTAGGCAAGCCTTCCTCGCTGCGCAGTTCTGAGGAAACGGGATTTAGGGTGATGCGATCGCGCTCCACATTCACCACAAAGTCTTCTGCATCTTCCCGGCCCACGGTTAGTGAAACCTGGCTACCAATTGCACCGCGCATCCGAGAGGCTGATTCATCTAGGGTCAGGGTCGTTGTCGAGGTGCCATTGATTTCTAGAATTTTGTCTTGGGGCTGTAGCCCAGCTTTTTCAGCGGGTGAGCCTTCAATCGGCGCAATCACTCTCAGGGCACTGCGATCGCTGTCTTTTGCAATCTGTAGGCCGACCCCCAGCAGCTCGCCATTAGTATTGGTTTGCAGGCTCTGATATTGCTGAGGGGGCAAAAACCGAGTGTATGGGTCGTCCAAAACAGCCAGCATGTTTTGAATCTCGGTGTAGGTTTCCTTCCATGTGGGCAGAGACTTCCTCAGCACCTTTTGTCGGATAAACCACCAGTTCTGATGGTTAAAGGTTTCATCGACATAGCTGCGATTGACGATGCGCCACACCTCCATCACCATCTGCTGTTGATTGGTAAAGGCTAGGGCGGCTGGCATCTGACCCAGTTGGAAGGCTCCAGCGCCTGTCCCACCTGTGCCAACAAGAAGGCCGCTAAATAGGCCGCCGAACATCCACAGTGCGATCGCCAAACTCGTCGCCGTTACTGCCCGCAAAACTCGTCTTCTCATCCGTTATCCCAAGAATCTGGCCGACAGCGTTACCGGCCTGCTAACAAGATACAGCTTCCACAATTCCCATGAAGGCATCTGAGAGACGCCCTGCCAAATGTGTTCTGAATATGTCCTTTGTGTAACACTATGTAAATTATAGTAAACACCAGTTTTTCTTAAAGTTTCATTTTCTTAGTCCGTTCGCGATCAGTTCACAAGACCCGAACAAGCCCATACCAATTGAAATACCCAGCCGCTGTCTGCTTATGTAGACGTCTTGTCAAAGCTGTGTGAGCAGGCTAGACCCGAGCAGAGCCGCTCCTCACGGTCACAGCAGCTGTGTTACATTTTTTAGTATTGGTATACAACCCTAAGACATAACTTTTGCTTCATGTTTACTAAGCAAGTCACCGACTCAAAACCTTACAAGTGGTTTGACGAAAGACTAGAGATTCAGGCGCTTGCCGACGACATCTCCAGTAAGTACGTCCCTCCCCACGTCAATATTTTCTACTGTCTTGGTGGAATCACGCTCGTCTGCTTCATCATCCAGTTTGCCACTGGATTTGCAATGACGTTCTACTACAAGCCAACGGTTACAGATGCCTTTGCTTCTGTGCAATACCTAATGACTGACGTGAACTTCGGCTGGCTCATTCGCTCTGTCCATCGCTGGTCTGCCAGTATGATGGTGCTCGTGATGATTCTCCATGTCTTCCGCGTCTATCTAACAGGTGGATTCAAGAAGCCCCGCGAGCTTACTTGGGTTACAGGCGTCATCCTTGCGGTCATTACCGTCTCTTTTGGTGTGACAGGTTACTCCCTCCCTTGGGACCAGGTTGGTTACTGGGCCGTCAACATCGTATCTGGCGTACCCGGTGCGATTCCTGTTGTAGGCGGCACCATCGTTGAACTCATGCGTGGTGGCGCTGGCGTTGGCCAAGCGACCCTGACTCGCTTCTACAGCCTGCACACCTTTGTGTTGCCTTGGTTCATTGCTGTCTTTATGCTTTTGCACTTCATTATGATTCGCAAGCAGGGCATCTCTGGTCCCTTGTAAATCGCTCGTTCAGGCGATCTTGTCTGTTCCGAATTCTGTGTGGTCTTTTCGAGCAGCGAGCCTTTTAATCCTTCGATTCTATTTATTCAACTTAATGAATGGTGGATTATGGGACTGCTCGGTCTACACTGTACGTCAGCTGTCGGTATCATATTTTTAGGACGTTAATAGATGTCAATCCTTAAGAAGCCAGACCTCAGCGATCCAATGCTGAGAGAGAAGCTCAAAAAAGGCATGGGTCACAACTACTACGGTGAGCCCGCTTGGCCTAACGATCTTCTCTATGTTTTCCCCATCGTTATCATGGGCACCATTGCTTGTTGCGTAGCCCTTGCTGTGCTAGATCCTGCCCTGGTTGGCGAGCCTGCAAATCCCTTTGCAACGCCACTTGAAATCTTGCCCGAATGGTACCTGTATCCCACTTTCCAGATGCTGCGGGTTTTGCCCAACAAGCTTTTGGGCATTGGTGCAATGACTGCTATTCCCCTTGGCCTTATGTTGGTTCCCTTCATTGAGAACGTGAATAAGTTCCAAAATCCCTTCCGTCGCCCAGTGGCAACTGCCGTTTTCCTCTTCGGTACAGTGGTTACTATTTGGCTCGGCGTGGGTGCTACCTTCCCAATCGATACGTCTTTGACCCTAGGCCTGTTCTAGAGGCGAGGCGTCGGACTAGCTTACAGCCGATGTCATTTCGCTAGCTGTGTTTTCCTAGCTTTGTAGTCGATATGTAATGCGGTCAATTTTGAGTCATCCAGGCTATCTGTTAGCTTGGGTGACTTTACGTTTTAAATGGAATGGATTTAGATGCATCTAAATTTATTAAAAAATCGGGTAGCATCATAGCTATAGAAAAATCGGGTTAGCCCAAAGTTGACAATGCTAGAGAAAGCTCGTCTGAGCGTCCAGAGCCATCTCGAAGAGCTTGTTACTGTCCAGCAGTGGTTTCGAGTGCTGATCTCTCGCCTCGCGATAGACAACCCCTGGATCGACGATCAATTTGATCAGCTCAATCTGGCCTTGGCAGAAGGGTTTACCAATGCTGTGCGCCACGCCCATGCCGATTTACCTGGGAGCACGCCCATCGAAATTGAGCTGATGATGCAGCCCGAACAAATAGAAATTTGTATTTTTGATCAAGGGGAGCCGTTTGACCCCAGTAGCTTGAGTGAGCCTAAACCTGGCGCACTGAGAGAAGGTGGCTACGGCTGGTTTTTGCTGAGACGACTGGCAGACAAGGTCACCTACGACCGCATGTCCCCAAATATGGATGAAAAGCCACTAGCCTCAAAACAGACAGAGATCTCCCCAGATGGCCAGCTAAGTGGACCGCCCGCTAAGGTGTCTAATGGACAGCAAGTAGATCAGCCACCCTTTGTGCCACGTAACTGTTTGCGTATCGTGAAAACTGCCAGAATTGTGTGAACTCTAAATAGGCAGGCCATTAATCAGGCAGCTTTGATTGTTAGGATTTGTAACAGCTCTAACTGTTGATACAGCTTGTACGCAGTGATAGGCAATCTTCGCGATGGCAGTTTTGCTGCGGCAAACCTTGCCTAATCTGGCACCTGTAAAAGAGGTATTCATGACCAAGACCGCATTAATCACCGGCATTACCGGACAAGATGGCTACTATCTCAGTCGCTTGTTGCTTGATAAAGGTTACCGAGTGGTTGGGCTCGTTCCGCCAGAGCGCCAAAGCAGTGTGGCTAAGCTAGATGAGCTGGCTGATAAGGTGGAAATATATTCTGTTGCGCTGACCAGCGCTGAGGCCCTAACCAAGGCAGTAGAGAGTCTGCAGCCTGATGAGATTTATAACTTGGCTGCGCCGAGCTTTGTGCCGGCATCTTGGGACGATCCTTTAGGGACGCTGGACTTGATTACTGGCACGGCGACTCGGCTGCTGAAGGCGACCCGCCAGCTGGGATTGTGCACTCGGTTTTATCAGGCGAGTTCGTCAGAAATCTTTGGCCAGGTGCGGTCTGCGCCGCAAACGTCAGAGACCCCATTTCGGCCCAAAAATCCTTACGGTGCGGCCAAGCTCCATGCCCATTGGACGATGGTGCACCACCGTGATCGCTACGGCCTGTTTGCCTGTAGCGGCATTTTGTACAATCATGAATCCCCTCGGCGACCGCCCCAATTTGTCACCCGCAAAATTTCGCTGGCAGCGGCTGCGATCAAGCTGGGGTTACGCGATCGCCTCTCTATCGGAAATCTAGAAGCTAAGCGTGACTGGGGTTTTGCCGGTGACCATGTAGAAGCGATGTGGCGTATGCTCCAGGCTGATAAAGCTGAAGACTATGTGATTGGCACGGGCGTGCTACACACGGTAGAAGATTTGGTGTCTGCAGCATTTGCCTGTGTTGATTTAGACTGGCAGCAGTATGTCGAGACTGATCCGACGCTGGTGCGCTCGGATGAGCACTTTCAGCTGTTGGCTGATCCGGCTAAAGCAAAGAAGAATTTGTCCTGGGAGCCACAAGTGAGCTTTGAGCAACTGATCCAAACGATGGTAGAGACTGACCTGCAACGGTTAAAGACTGGCGCTGTTGCGCCGATGGGAGTCGCTTAGTCATGAAGCACGCTTTTGTTTTTTTAGAAGTGTTTGACTGTGAGGGCGGTATTCAGTCCTATATCAAAGATATTTTGGGTGCCTATGCTCAGCTGTCTAAGACGAGCCCGGTGCAGGCTGAGGTTTTTTTGCTGCGCGATGGCCCCAGTGAACATGCTCTGAAGGGCGCACCTTTTCACTATCGGTATTTTAAGAGCAGCAGCCCGATGGCTGATCGTATCCGTTTAACGGTTGCTTTTGCCGCCTATGTGATTCGCCATCGACCAGATCGCGTATTTTGTGGACATATTAATCTGGCGCCTATGGTGGGTCAGCTGTGCCGCCTTTTCGACATTCCCTACACGGTGCTGACCTACGGCAAAGAAGTCTGGTACGAGCTGCCTGATGCCGAAAAGAAAGCGTTAGCGACAGCCGACAGTCTATGGACGATTAGCCGCTATAGCCGGGACTTGGCATGCCGGGCTAACCAGGTTCCGCCTGCCAAGTTTGAGATGCTTCCCTGCGTTGTAGACGGCACCGTGTTTACACCGGGTGCGCCGCCACCGTCGCTGGTAGATCGCTACCAGCTCCAAGATGCCAAGATATTGACCACGGTGGCTCGCTTATGGGCTGGCGATATTTATAAAGGTGTGGATGTAACTATTCGCGCCCTGCCCAAAATTGCTGAGGCCTTTCCAAATGTCAAATATGTTGTCATTGGCCGTGGTGACGATCAGCCCCGGCTGGCTCAGCTTGCGAAGGATTTGGGTGTAGAAGATCGGGTCATTTTTGCGGGGTTTGTGCCCGACGAAGATCTGATTGATCACTACCGCTTGGCAGATGTATATGTGATGCCGTCTAAGGAAGGGTTTGGCATTGTGTACTTGGAGGCGATGGCCTGCGGCATTCCGGTGATTGCTGGAGACGATGATGGCTCTGCCGATCCAGTGCAAGATGGCAGGGTAGGATGGCAAGTGCCCAATCGGGATCCAGAGGCTGTTGCCGCTGCTTGTATAGAGGCGCTCAGCGGCAAAGATCAGCGATGTGATGGTGTATGGTTGCGAGACCAAGCTCTGGCGAGCTTTAGTGCCCCTGCGCTGAGAACTCGGCTGAGTGAGCTAGTTGCGCCTGGTGCATAGCCGTTGGTCTAGGATAGAAAGAGTGTCCAGGAGGTTCTTACCATGAACCAAAACTTTAATCAGCTACAGGTTCGCTTTCCCGGATTGGGTTGCTGGGTTTTTGCTTTGATTGCTTTTTGGGTATTGGGAGCGATTGGTATTAAGGGCGTCCTGGGTTCGATTGCGGTTCTGATTTTGTTTTTGGTGCTTGCGCCTGTGCTGGCGTTTGCGGCGCTTCAATTTTGGATTAAGCGTAATTTGGTAAAGGGGAACTGCCCGGTGTGTGATCAGCCCCTAACTGGTCTGAACAATACGCAGCTGACGTGTCCCAACTGTGCGACTGAAGTGAGCGCAACTGCAGACGGATTTGAGCGAGTGGCGAGCGAAGGGGTGATTGATGTTCAGGCGGTCGATGTGCCGGCTGTGGCTGTTCAGACTGACGTGTTAGAGACCTCTCCTGTGATTGATGTAGAAGTGCAGCGGCTGCCCGAAGCTGAGTCATAGGCGTCTGGTGGGTTCAGGCTAGGATTAAGTAAGACTCCTAAAGCAAGTCACTGCTAGAGCAAGTAAGTTTCTTAAGACAAGTAAGACCGTCAAAAATAAGGCGAAGAAAAAAGGCGCAACAATGCGCCTTTTTTACGGAGATGATTTTGAGTGGCCTTTCAGAACAAAGCCTAAAGATGTCGACAGTGGCTACAACTAAGTGCTGATGGCTAGTTTCTATTGGTTGGTAGACCTATCAGCTGATAGACCTATTGGCTGATAGACATTGTGTAGGGGTGGCTTTCGCCTCTGCGATCGCCCACAAAGACTCGATACTCACCCTGGTTCAAAAGGCCTGGTGCCTGAATAACGCCGCCATCGTAGTTATGGGCGAATACGCATTCTCGAAAGCCATCTGGGCCAGTAATGAACAGCGTATAGTCGCCTTCACTTTTGACTTCGAAGCTCAGTGAGGCAAAAGTCTCTGTAACCTGGACGGTTTGCCCCGCTGAGCGGTTGATATTGCCGCAGGCTGAGCTTTCTCTACCGCCGCTTTGGCCATTCATTTCAACTGGCTCTGCCAAAGGTGTGCGGGCAGTATTTTGGGCCTGGGCTGCTGTGCTAATAGAAAAGGCACTCAGCAGTGCTAAAAATAAAGCGGAACGTTTCATAGGAACCCCCATAGGGTGGGAAAGACGGAAAGAAAATAGTTGAATTACTAAGAACTTTGATGAATCTGACTAGGCGCTGGGTTTGTAGGCCTTGATTTGCTTAGATTCAGTTTGCCGGATTTAGTCGGTCGGTCGACGCTCAGTAGTTAGAACAGTAAGTATAAGCAATTTACTGGTTTGATGGCCCATAGGGCGGTTGACTTGCGTGTTTACATTTAAAGGTTAGCCTTAGCCAAATGGCATCCGTAGTGAAAGCTGTGACACTTCGTAGAATGGCGTCCGAAAAATTACGGTATTGTAGGCAGGCAGGGGCTTACAAGATATATGGCCCAGTGCGGACTGCAGTGGGCAATGCAGTTCTGTATGCATTCCCCACTGGGCTAAGTACTTAGCTTTACAACAGAGCAAGGTTGTCTCAATCGCGGTGGCGTAATCTGAGTAGTCAAAGATATATAGCTTCTGAAGAGTTGCTTAAGGACACTCGCTAGGGGCTACAACTCTTGTCAAATAAGCAACTCTGCTGTGCGAATGTCCTAGTGCATTAGGACATTCGCTATACATGCCCAACTTGATGGATAAACGGCTATGCAACGGACGCGATTAAATACGCTGGCGAATCAGGCGACGGTACAGTTTAGGCAGTGGGTATTCAATCCTTGGCGGCGACTGTCGGTCTTAGTGATTAGCTTGCTGGGGGGAAACTTTTTTGCGACGGCTATTTCCGCGACAGCGGGCCAGGCGGCCAAGCTAGACGTGACGATTTCGGCCATTTTGGTAATCGTTGTGGAGATTATTAGCTGGCTTTATTATCGTTCGGGCCGTTCAGGCCGTTCGGGGGCGCGGCAGCGTTCAGTGGATATCGATGCTCAAGCGACAGATTTATTCTCTGAGGGTGCTGCCGCAACCACGAATATAGATTTGGGGCCTGTGCGATCGCGCTCAACCCTGATAGAAGCCCTCAATGCCTTTAAACTGGGCGTGGTCTACGGCCTCTTCGTCGAAGCCTTTAAGCTGGGCAGTTAAGGGCTGTCGCCTTTCGTGGTGTAAAAATCAAAACGCGGAAAGCTATAAGTCAGAGGAAAGCTATAAGTCATTTTTGAGAGCTTTTCGGGGCGATCTCAAGAGCGCCAGCAGATAGCGCGATCGCGCTTCGATGGCTGTCCAATTTTTTTGCCGCACCTCATCTTTGGGGAAAAGCGCGGTCGAAAGGCCCACTGCGATCGCCCCTGCCGCAATCAAATCAGGCGCAGTTTCACTCGTAACGCCGCCGGTAGGCACCAGCGGAATGGGCCCTAGCGGGTCTTGTAGGCTGCGGATATATGCCGCATTACCCAATGCTGAAATTGGGAAGACCTTAACGCTAGCAGCGCCTGCTCGCCATGCTGTGACAATTTCTGTCGGTGTCATGGCCCCTGGAATGATAGGCAGTGACTGTTTGATGGCGTAGCTGATTAAGTCGGGGTCTGTGTGGGGTGTAAAGCAGAACTGGGCGTTGGCTGCGATCGCAGCCTGAAGGTCTTCTTTGCCAAGCACTGACCCAACACCTACCGTGCAATCTGGCAGCGCCGATAGAATCTCTGCCATCATCTGAGCCGGCTGAGTATTATTCGTCCAGGCAATTTCTAGTAGCTGAAAACCACCAGCCGCAGCGGCTTTGGCCATAGAGAGCCCCTGGTCAATGCTGTCAGCTCGGATGATGGCGATGGCTCGGTGACGCGTGAGCTGGCTAAGCCATTCTTTTTTTACGGCTGCCTGCCGATCTGCTGGGGATGTGTTGTCTACCGATGTATCGTTCAAGCTTTTTTACGCCATGCGCTTACTTCTCATGTCATGCGCTTGCTTCTCATGCCATGCGCTTACGCAGTGACTCCGCTCGGCGCTTTGCTGTTTGATTGCTGGGCTCAGTGGCCAACGATTTCTCATAGGCTTCTAGGGCCTGTGGCATGAGCTGCTTGCGCTCATAGCTGTGGGCCAGGTTGTTGAGCGCGGTCACATAGTCAGGGCGAATCTTCAGTGCTTCGTTGTATTGGCGAATGGCTAGATCAAACTGCTCCTGCGCAAAGTAGGTGTAGCCCAGCGCATTGTGAACCAGCACTGCATTTTCGGCTTCATCTTCGTCTAGCTCTTTGAGCGCTTTTTTGAGATAGTTCAGCGCTTGAGCGTATAGCTTTTTATCTAGCAAGAGGCTGCCCAGCTCATAGTACTCTAGGGCGCTGCCTTTTTCTTTGGTGAGCTTTGTTTGCAGATCAGACAGGGTGGTTTCGGTGCGACGGGTAACCCATACTTGTCGAATGACGAAAAAGGTTGCCACGCTCAGTAGCGCTAGCAAAATGCCCAGGTAAACCACTAAGTAGTTGCCGTTTTCTATGCCGCCGTTCATATACTCGCTTTGCCGTATTTTATTCTGTTGGCATTTTATTACGAATTTACTTAGCCATGAACAGATAGTTAGCTTTATTCATCCTCGCTGATGGCTTCATTCTCTATTTGCATAGAAGGCAAAATACCTGACGGCAGCCCCCAGTATTCGGCCCGCTCCTGTAGCCACGCTTCGTCGTACCACTGTCGGATTGATTGATTGATGGCGTCTTGCAGGTCGTCATACTGTCTGCCTTTGGGTAGGACAACCGCAAGTGGCTCGACAGAAATAACGGTGGGCAATAGCCGATAGTCGGTGTCTTGTTCGGTGTCTTGTTCGGTGGCTGCTCTAGACCAGCCTGCCAATACAGAGGCATCTCCAGCAAAGGCATCGACACTGCCCTCGTTGAGTAGGCGTTGACCTTCTGCGTAGCTGCCTACACCCACAAGACGGGCGCCCGGCAGAATGTATCTGACATGGGCGATTGCGCTAGATCTTTCTAACAGTGCAACCGTTCCCACACGCAAATCTTCTAGAGCCTCAGGTGATTCATTCTCTGGGGCGTTCTCTGGAGCGTTCTCTGGGGCATCGGGTGCGTTTGAAACGATAAAAGCTGCGCCGTCTAAGTAGTAAGGATCGCTAAAGTCTACGAGGCGAAGACGGGGCGTTGTGAGGGTGACAGCTGCGATCGCAACATCAGCGCGATCTTCTAGCACTGCATTGATGCGCTCCACATTGCTAACAGGCAAGAACCGGACAGCTTCTGGGTCACCTAAAATGTCTTCTGCAAGGCGTCTGGCAATGTCTATCTCAAATCCGCTGAGTTCTCCTGCCTCGTCGATGAAGCCTAGCGGTGGACGATTGTTTTTGACGGCGACGGTGAGGTAGCCACGTGATTGAATCTCCGACAGCTCAGCGGCAGCGGCTCGATTGGCTAAAAATGAATTGATTAGAAATGAATCCACCAAAAATGGGGGCGACAGTAACTGTGCCCCCACTATTAAACTCATACTGGCCAGTAAACGGCTGAGCATTTGTCTGGCAGACTACCTATCTACTGGCTACTTGCTGCTGGCTTTTTCTACAACCTTGGTAAACGTGCCAGGATCTAGCACGGCTAGCTGAGCTAGCATTTTACGGTTGATTTCGATATTGGCTTTTTTGAGATCGCCAATTAGGCGGCTGTAGGTCGTTCCGTTGAGACGAGCGGCTGCGTTGATGCGAGCAATCCAGAGTCTACGGAAATCACGCTTACGACGGCGACGGTCTCGGTAAGCATTCCGCAATGCTTTCATAACCTGCTGATTTGCAGTACGGAACAGCTTTGAGTGAGAGCCTCGGAATCCTTTTGCAAGCTTAAGAACTTTCTTGCGGCGTTTGCGAGCTACATTACCGCGCTTAACACGTGCCATGGTCTAGTTTTTCCTGTTGTTGATATCGAATGATGAAATCGAGTCGTTAAATTATTTGATTTAACGGCTGATAGCCTACAGATAAGGCATCATGAGCTTTACATTGGGCACGTCAGTCTCGTGCACAGTGGTGACCTTAGAAAGCTTTCGCTTGCGGTCTTGGTCTTTGCGCTCTAGCAAGTGGCTTTTGAAAGCTTTGCGACGCATGATTTTGCCGCTACCGCTTTTGCGAAAACGCTTGGCTGCCGCGCGGCGGGTTTTGAGCTTAGGCATAGTCTTAAATAAATAGAGATCAGCAGGTTATCAAACTTTAAAGTTTGCATTGCAGTCTCCAATACTACTACATCTTTTACGGCAGTGCTCATCGTGATCATTTATTTCAAGCGGTTCTCTGACTCGAAAACTCCGACAAAACTCTGGCAAAATGGGGCTTGCAAGTCATCTCAAGCGATCTATGACTATTTCTAATCTTCGGTGGGCTAATTTTCATCAGGCCCTGACCAGTTCTTCCGCGCTCAAAATTATCAGCGGTCTGACGAATCTAGACCGTGAAAATGTGTCTAATGTGGTTAAGGCCGCTCAGCAGGGCGGGGCGACATTTGTCGATATTGCTGCTGATGCTGAGCTAGTGCGCATGGTGCGATCGCTCATTGATCTGCCTATCTGTGTCTCTGCTGTTGAGCCTGAGCAGTTTGTGGCTGCGGTAGAGGCTGGGGCCGACCTAATAGAAATTGGTAACTTCGATGCTTTCTATGCCCAGGGCAGACGATTTGAAGGACCAGAAGTGTTAGCGCTGACTCGCCGCACGCGCGAACTGCTCCCTGAGATTACTCTGTCTGTGACAGTGCCTCATATTTTGACCCTAGATGCTCAAGTGCAGCTTGCAGAAGCACTCGTGGCTGCCGGGGCAGATATTATCCAAACCGAGGGGGGGACTAGCAGTGCACCTACCCATGGTGGAACCCTGGGCCTCATTGAAAAAGCAGCGCCTACGCTTGCGGCTGCACATGCCATCTCACATGCTGTGTCTGTACCTGTGCTGTGCGCATCGGGCCTTTCTGATGTAACAGCTCCAATGGCGATCGCGGCAGGTGCAGCGGGCGTTGGCGTTGGCTCAGCGGTGAATAAGTTAGATAATCCGCTGGCGATGGTTGCAGTCGTGCGTAGTTTAGTTGAGTCAATGCAGACCGCATCGACTAAAGTGGCTGCTCGATAGTGGCTGGTCGATAGTGACTGCTCGATAGTGACTGCTCGATAGTGGCTAGTCGATAGTGACTGCTTGATGGTGACTTTATGAAATTGTTAGTGAGCCTTTAATGCTTCGATCACCCTGACAAGGCTATGACTTGTCAGGGTTGATTTTTGGTTTGAGGCGTGATTAGTGAGATCTGGCATAGGTCTTAACCTCATCAATCTTGAAAATAGGCAAAAAGTTTAGGCCTTCCTGGGCATAGAGTTCTTCACCACCCTGCTGTCGGTCTACCAGTGCCAAAATATCTTCGACTACATAGCCTGCTGCTCTCAGGCGTTCGACCGCCTTGAGTGCAGACGCGCCGGTTGTTACCACGTCTTCTAGAATCGTCACCTTGCTTCCTTGGGGTAGCTCTGGCCCTTCAATGTAGGCGCGGGTCCCGTGACCTTTGGCTTCCTTTCTAATAATGAGCGGTGTCACAGGCTTGTTTTCATAGGCGCCTGCAATGCTTACCGCGCTGACCATGGGGTCTGCACCTAGGGTCAGCCCACCCACCGCCACTGTGCCTGCAGGCAGCATGTCGAGCAAGAGCCTTGCGACCATGAGGCCACCTTGGGCGTGGAGTGTTGCCTGTTTGCCGTTGATGTAATAGTCGCTTTTTTTACCAGAAGAAAGGGTAAAGTCTCCTTCTTTGTAAGCGGCTTGGCAGATGAGAGCGAGTAGCTCTTGTCTTAGTGTTGCAAGGTCTGTGCTGGGTAGGTTGGCGGCAGGAATAGGCATGGCTTAAGGGGTAATCAACAAAGCTTGATTAGTGTATCGGGTATTAAGATTTTTTTTGAGGCGGGTATCTTAACCGTAAGATTCAACGTCTATTTTGCTGACTAATTTTTGAGGAACAAGGCATAACAATGGCTATTAGATTCAATGGCAAGGCAATCGGTAGCGTTTTGGCTATGGCTGGTGTGCTTGCCTCGGCAGCTGTGGTTGCTCCAAGTGCGATCGCTCAAGAACCTGACACTGTCTTAGAGGCTGTAGAAGAAACTTCTCTGAACCGAACGGGTAATTTTTATTCCCATCGCTCTATCTGGAGTCAGATTGATTTCATCACAGGTTGGGGTGGGTTCCCCGATCAGCGCCTGCACGGAGATGCTGCAGCGCTTTCCGAAACCGTAGAAGAGCTGTTTGTTCTACAGACTCAAAACACCCCTACACTGCGGGTGCCTGATTTGGCTAATCCCTATTCAACCTCTGTACAGCTACTGCCTACATCGCAGTTTAATAGTCGCGTGATTGGTAGTGAGCTAAACTTTGAGCCGCTCCCCCGACGGTAGATTGCCATTAAACTGCTGGTGGATTATTGGTCTGCCAGCGTTAGTATGCTCGCTGCTGCCTAGGCACACTATCTAAAAAGCCGCACGATGCTAGCATCGTGCGGCTTTTGCCTTGATTAGGCGGCGAGAATGCATCCAGGGTGCAGGAGTTGAACCTGCCTGAGGCGAATTATGAGTTCGCTGCCTAATCCGCTCGGCCAACCCTGGTCGCTGCTAGTATGGTAGCCCAGAGGACCATATCTACCTACATTCACAAGTAGCCTACCCTGAATATTAATCAAAGTTTCTTGGTTATTGTCAAGCCTTTTTGCATCAATCGTTCTTAATTAGGGCAAGATATGGGCAAGATCGGGTAGACTCCCAGAATGTTTGCGCCGTGCTTTATGTTGCCCTCTGTGTTGTTTTCGCTTTTTTGCTCACTCTACTAGCGCCAGGTTCTATGAAAATTAATCCGGTTGTTGCTTTTACGCTTCTGCTGCTGACGATGATGTTTGGTGCGGGCATCGTGAGTTCTTCTTGGGGCTATGCGATTGGACGGCAGGCACTCGGTGGTGTGCGTCAGCCAGAAACCCGTCCCTCGAATGCGGCAGCGGCCAACCGCAGTGGCGATCAGAGCACAGGTCTATCGCTGCTAGATGAAGATAAAATTATTGAAGATGTGAAAGCTCGCATGACAGATGGCAACTAGACGCCTGTCGATTTTTTTGTAAGCTTATTGTTTAAGCTTTTTCATTCTTGTGTCTGCTGCCCTCTTTGCTTTTGTACCATCGTCGCTGACTTGGCCCGAGATTGTGACGCGCCTGTTGGCGGTGGTGTCTTTGATTTTGCTGAATGCGTTTTTTGTGACGGTGGAGTTTTCTATCGTATCGGTTCGGCGATCGCGCATTAATCAGCTGGTGTCGGCAGGCGACATCCAGGCAAAAACCGTCCAAAAACTGCAGCAAAAGCTCAACAGTTTGCTCTCTACTGCTCAGCTGGGCATTACGCTCTCTAGCCTGGCGTTGGGTTGGATTGGTGAGCATACGATGGCCGCGTTGGTAAAGCACTGGCTATCGAAGCTGCCGGTGTCTGCGCAGATGGCTGATTTTTTAGCGCATTCGGCGGCGCTGCCGGTGGCGTTTTTGCTGCTGGCCTACTTACAAATTGTGCTCGGAGAGCTTTGCCCAAAGTCTGTGGCCCTTAGCTATCCTGAATACCTTGCCAAGGTTTTGGGCCCGCCGAGTTTAACCATCACGCGGTTGCTCAATCCTTTTGTGTGGCTGCTGAATAAATCGACTACGCTGCTGCTGGCGGCTATTGGTATTCAGGATAATAGTGCTGGCAGCTATGACAGCGTGACGCCCGAAGAGCTGAGGCTGCTGATCAATACGTCCACAGAAATTCCAGAGCTCAAAAAGGGCGAGCGAGAAATCCTCAGCAATGTCTTTGAGTTTCGCAGCGCGACGGTTGAAGATGTGATGGTGCCACGTACGCTAATTTCGGCGTTGCCTAAAACGGCAACGTTTCAGGACTTGCTGGATGAAATTGTGTGCTCCGGTCATTCCCGCTATCCGGTAATGGGCCAGTCCTTAGACGATATTTTGGGGATGATTCATTTCCATGATTTGGCACTGCCGCTCTCACAGGGGCAGCTGACGGCGGATAGTGCCATTGAGCCCTGGCTGACGCCTGTGCGAGTCGTGCCAGAATCGCTCTCACTCAATGAGCTACTGACCCAGATGCAGCAGTCTGCGAGAGAGATGGTGATTGTGGTCGATGACTACGGCGGCACGGCGGGCTTGATTACGTTTCGCGATTTGACGTCTGAGATTGTGGGCGATGTAGAAGCACTCTCTCCAGAGGAGCAGATTATTCCTAAAGACAGCCATACGATTATTTTTCCGGCACAGACCGATCTCGATGATGTAAACGAGCGTCTGTCTATTAGCCTGCCGACGAGTGATGACTATCTCACCCTGGGTGGCTTTGTTATCTATGAGATGCAAAAGATCCCCACGGTTAATGAACAGCTGCTCTATCAAGATTTGGAGTTTACGGTGGTGGCAGCCTCTGGGCCTAAGCTCAACAAAATTCAGATTCGTCGTCCGAGTAAGGCGCTAGTGCTAAGCAATGCCAATCGGCCTGCTGCTGTGATCAAATCTACGGGTAAGGCTGCGAGTCGGAAAGGAGAAAAGGTGCTGCCGCTAGATGAGCGAAATAGTGCTGAGCGAAATAGTGCTGAGCGAAATAGTGCTGAGCGAAATAGTGCTGAGCGAAATAGTGCTGAG
>JBCBKQ010000011.1:0-42111 GCA_038521595.1 Cyanobacteria bacterium J06627_28
ATGAGGCTGCGAGACTCTGCTAGCCAAGTGCGTAGCAAATCCCAGTCGTGCACCAGTGAGTCATGTACAAGATCAACAACGATAGGCGAATCCAGCAAGGGCTGCGTCGTAGTAGAGATATTGTCCAAAAACCAAGTGCTCAGAGGTGAAGATTCATCTTGCTGAGTTTGCCACGTGGCACCGGGCATCTCAATGCCTTGCTCAGCGCAGCAGTTGCTGGGCATTGAGGCCTGTGAGACCACAATCAATCGCTCAGTTGCCAACCTATCTAGCGTCCAGTCAATGAGCTCAGGCGGAAAGTTTTCGTTGATTAGCTCTGTTCGGAAAGCGCGTCTGCGGTGATCTTCTCGGCCTTCGCCCAGTTCACACAGTGCCAGAAAAATGCGCCGAGCCGCAGGCTTCATTTCTTCAGGCAGTGCAGCAAATACGCTGTTTGCCCTGTGGGTCATCACATTTTTGACGCCACCGAGTGCTCGGTAAGCATCCATGGTTAACCTGGGTGCTTTGCCGCTGAGGTCAGAGTCACGCTTGCGCCACAGCTCTAGCAGGGTCTGTTGAATGAGCGGCAGCTCTCCGGGCGCTCCATTGGTATCTACCGCTAGGGCATAGAGCATATTAGACTCTAGCTCAATGCCCATTTTGTCGGCGGGCTTTTTGACGGTGTCTTTAATCTGCTCAAACGTCATGGGTTTGACCAGCACCGTATTTTTCTCTACAAGGGCTTTGAGTTCTGGGTAGGGCAGTAGCTCATCGGTAACATCTGCGCGCAGCCCAATGACAACCCCCAGCGGCACACTCGGATCTTGTAGCGCCTCTGTTAGACAGCGGATAAAGAGCTGCCGCTCGGCAATCGCGACTTTATTTTTAGTGTGGCCAAACAGCTCTTCAAACTGATCGACAATGAGCCAGAGCTTTGACGTCGTAGGAATCGTCGTATCGCCGGGCTTCATTAGGGCCGCTCGCACCAGCTGCGCGAGACCATTGCCCCCATGACATTGCAATAGCATTTCGGCCTGCTGCATTTGCCCAGCGCGAACAACGTCATCTTTGGTGGTGCTGGCAAAGGCGGCGGCCAGGCCTTTGATGGGATGCTGGGTAGGGGTGATGAGCTTGAGTTCCCACTGGCTGCTGCCAGGGATGCGATCGCCCTTACGAAGCTGATGGGCGAGCCCTGCGCGTAGTACAGAGGTTTTGCCGCTGCTAGAGGCACCGACCAAGGCACAAAATGAATGGTGCTCAACGTGCTTGACGAGTTCTTCGGTTAGCGTTTCTCGGCCAAAGAAGTAGTCGGCATGGGCTTCATCAAAGGGAGAGAGTCCACGATAGGGACAAAAGCCAAACGATAGCTGTTTGAGCCGGGTAAAGGTGCTGATAGGCGTTTTAGAAAAAGCCGCTTTGAGCCCACTGACCCGTGTGAGGACGATTTCGCTACCAGAGCTTTCAAATAGAGGCTGCTGAAGCTCGCCCCTGAGCTGTTGGCTAATGTGCTCGGTAAGACCGTAGCTGTTGACCTTGCCACCGTCCTGTTGGTAGGGGTTCAATCCAGAAAGTAGCGCTTGTGTAAAGACGCTGTGCTTGCCCTCTAGGGCTTCATAAGCTGCTTCGTATTCACGCGAGGCCGCCATAAATAGTCGGTCGACACCCGGGCGAGCACCCGGATCTGCGTCTTTAAACATCAGCAGTTCACCACTGTGGCAACAGTCTAAGATGACGACGATTTGCTGAACTGGGCTCTGCTGCAGCAGCCTTCTGAGCCAATTGAGCGAAATGCCAAAGTTGCCCCTAGTGGGGGCGGTATCGCTAGTGGCCAAGTAGCCTTCTTGGATACCGGCTTCGCGCTGCAATCCATGGCCCGAAAAGTAAAAGACTGCCGTTGTCGGGATGTTTTTTCCTTTGGGCTTGAAGAGTTTAATCAGCGCTGCTTCTAATGCACCTGCTGTGACGTCGCGCTTTAGGCTCACGACAGCTTGTTTGTTTTTGATAGCTTCTGGCATCCGCTGCACCCGAAACTCTCCCTGCGTTTGTAACCGCGCAGCGACAGCTTCTGCATCTTCCCCTGGCGCTTTAAGCGCTGGTAAAGACTGATAATGGTTGATGCCAACAATTAGCGCATCGCGTGACATGAGTAAAACACCCTTTTTTAAAGCAGTGCACTTTAGATAGTGAGTAGTTGCAGTGGTTGCTGCTCTATCTAAAACTGTGTGGAGTAAAGGTTCTTATGAATGTGTGCACTGACAGAAAAGATGCATTACATAAGTGCAGAGCTAATAAGAAACCGTTAACGCTTTGAAGCGCTCTGTTTCTACTAACCTCTCTCCGATGAAAACAGGTGAAGTACTTAACTCTTATAACCAACGAAAATTGATTAGAGAAAATACTGAGACGTTGTCTTCTTTCAAAAGATAGACAACTTTTGTGGGGAACCACCAGGGGGATGCTCCCCTCACTCCTTTCATAGTGAAAAAGGTTGATATAGAGAGGGTTTCAGGGATTTGCTCGAAAATACTGAGGTAACTACGACGGTAACAATCTGCCTTGATGAGTCCGATGTTTGAGGCGGGCAAAAATACGGACAACCGTATTTTTTCGGGTTCAATAACCCCAGATATTTACGGAGTTAAAATCTGCTAGTAAGTCTCTAATCAATTGAAATTGTTGTCAGCTACGCCAAATGGCTGAATTTAAAAATAAGTTAAAGATCGGTATAAAAAACGAGAAGCGCGTAAAAAAATATTCAAACTGTCGGTTTATTTGTCCGTATGATCAACTTTTATTGATATTTTCAGGTGCCAAGAAAGGGAGAAAAAGTAGATAATTTTTCAAATTTTAGGTTTAATTTTAGTTGGTTTAATCAAGTTTTATTGTTCTAGATACTGTCAGCTAAAAGAGCAATTTAATCTACGTGATCGCTGTCGAACACTGCTCGTTTCATAGCTATGGCACCAAGATATATTTGCCGATGTGGGTGCCCTTTTCCATCGCTTGCTGAGCCTCTCTCACCTGTGCCAGCTCAAAAATACCCGCCACAGGCAGCGTGTAGGTTCCTTGGCTGACGTTTTCTAAAATATGCTGGTAGGCCTTTGCTTCTACATCAGTGCCAGCAATAGAGCTCAGCAGCCAGCCTCGTATGGCGGCATCTTTGCGAATAAGAGGTGAGATATCGACGGTATCTGGCGTGCCGAGTAAGCCGTATGCCCACAGCGTTCCGCCTTGGGCGAGCAGCCGGATTTCGTGATGGAGAAAGCTGCCGGCTGCTACGGGGTCAAATATGATGTCAATGCCTCTATGACCGGATTCTCTGTGACCTGCGACCTGCTGCGCGATTTTTTTAACGGTTCGCCACCACGGCTCTTGATTGGTTTTCTCAGTAGCCTCTGACCGTTGCGTTAGGACAATGTGATCGTATTGCGCTGCGTCTAATGCTTTTAGTGCGTTTACTTTATGCGGGCTAGTGGTCGTGCCGATAGTGATTGCACCGCGTTGTTTTGCGATTTGGCTGGCTGCGATCGCAACACTACTGCTGGCTGCTGGCAGCAGAACAGTTTGCCCGGCCTGTAGATTTTGCCGCCATACTAGAGCACCCCAAGCCGTGAGAAAAGGCAGCCACAGGGCGCCAATAAGATGGTCTGGAATACTATCTGGTACTGGAGTTGTGTCGGTGGCGGCGGCAACGAAATGTGAGCGATAGGTGCCTTTCCCCTGGGGCGCGCTCAGCGACAAAATGACTCGCTGCCCGACCTGTCTATTTTTGACATCTGTGCCTATTGCTGTGATGGTGCCGCCGCCCTCAATGCCGGGAATAAAAGGCGGCGCTCCAGAACTCAGCCGATACTCCCCTCTACGAGCCATCAGGTCAGCCTGGTTCATGCCAATGCTAGTCAGGGCAATGACAACTTCTGACGATTTGGGTGTCGGCGTTTTCACCTCGTGGATAACTAGGTTTTCGATGCCGCCAAAGGCGTTTACTACGGCTTGCTTTGAGCCTTTTGTTGTCGTTAGTTCCATACAGTGTCGTGGGCGTATGTGTGAGTGGCAAAAAGTGGGCAGGGCCTGATGCTGTACGGTTTTTATTGAGGGCCCGATGCGCTTTATTTGAGGCAGGCGTGTAAATGCTGAACCTAAGCCAGCTGTGTTGATGAGCCTTTTGCCTATGGGTACACAGAATCAGGAGGAGTGCTTGTTAGGGTGCTGCTCAAGTGCTGTGAGACAAGAGGGTAAAGAGACGCGCTGTGAACACAATGTGGACGACAGATAACGAGCTGAAAATCAATCCACCTTGTTGGGAGAGTGCGCTATTTTTTTTAGACACGTTTACCTATATGGAATCAGAGTTTGGTGTGGTAGATCTGGTCTCGACAGAAATGTTTGATCTCTCGCATCCGGGTACGGCGCAGGAGCTAGATTTGTCAAAGTCGCTGCGAGCGATTCGCCAGAAGTCTGCGATCGCAAAACAAATTCTCCAGTGGATTGTAGAAAATAAGAGCCTGCTAGATGATCTGCCTGAAGAGCTGCGTCCTCAGCCGGCTTATCTCCCAGTAGGAGGCAGAAAGGGTCTAGATAAAACGGAATGCGAAAGTGGTCAGTAGATGAATTTGAGGGTTTGGTTCGTCATCGGCTGACTGATAGTGATGTGCCCGTTGAGTTAATGGTAGGGAAGATTGTACCGCTGCCCTACAGCGACGTGTTGGTGCAGCAGGTGATGTCTTTGCGGCAGCAGATTCACCAGCAGCTAGACCGGCAGGGGATGGAGGGCTGGGTCGTGCGATCACATAGCCCCATCCGCATAGACAACTACTCCGAACTCAAGCCCGCTCTCACCTTGGTAAGTCAAGCAGCGGTCGATGAGCCTAATATTCACCCTAATACTGACCCTGATATTCACTGGGTTCTAGAGATTACTGATAAGGCCAGAGACAGCCATCCTCGTAGCGCGCTGTATGCAAAACGTTTGGTCTCAGACTACTGGCACCTCTCAATGCAAACGATGGAGCTACAAATATATAGCGGTCTAGCAGGGGCCACTTACCAAACGCATCGTTTGCTCATGGTGGGCGACCAAGCAAATCTAACCGCGCTACCGACGCTACGCCTACGTGTTCAAGAGCCGCTACCGCTATACTTTCTAACCCGCACTGCTAGGGGCCAGCGTACCTATGCAAGCGCAGCTCTGCCTTTGCAAATTGTATAGATGATATGGACGTGGCGCTGCCTTATATTGCCGACTCGCCTTCTATCCTAAATCTGACAGAATCACCGTGGGACGGAAGTCCTTCTGCTTTGGTCAAGACATCTATATCTGTAGCGACAGAAGCAAGTGCTTTACGGGTGTACTGCACTAGGCTGGTGTGCTTCATAAAGGTTTCGGTGCTCAGCGGTGAGGCATAGCGAGCTGCACCGGAGGTGGGCAGCGTATGATTTGGTCCGGCTAAGTAGTCGCCCACCGCTTCTGGGGTGTCGTGCCCAAGAAAGATTGCGCCTGCTTGATTGATGTAGGGTAGCAGGTCCCAGGGCGCGTCTACTTCTAGCTCTAGGTGCTCTGGGGCGAAGAGATCAGAGAGTTTAGCAGCCGTTTCTAAGTCATCGACGACGATGGCGACACCGTAGTGGGCAATTGCTTTTTCGGTCAGCAGCTGTCTGGGATGGTTGGCGAGTTGTTTGGCAACTTCGGTGGCGACGGCCTGTGCGATCTCATTATCTGTGGTGATTAAAACAGCGGCGGCCATGGGGTCATGTTCGGCCTGCGCCAGCAAATCTGTCGCGACATGAACTGGGTTCGCACTGCTGTCGGCGATGACCAAAACTTCTGATGGGCCTGCTAGCGAGTCGATGCCTACAGTGCCATAGACCTGCTTTTTGGCCAGGGTAACGTAGATATTGCCCGGGCCAGTGATGACATCAACGTTTGGAATGGTTTCTGTGCCGTAGGCCAGCGCGGCTATCGCCTGTGCACCGCCTACCTGATAAATTTCCTCTACGCCAGCTTCTTGAGCTGCGACCAAAACCGCCGGACTGAGCGTGCCGTCTGCGCCAATCGGCGTGACCATAACAATACGTGAGACCCCTGCAACTCTGGCCGGAATCGCATTCATCATGACAGTGCTAGGGTAGCTTGCTCGCCCACCGGGTACGTAGATACCTGCTTTTTCAACCGGGGCATATCGCTTGCCTAGCACCACCCCATCCTCTTCAAAGCTCACCCAGCTTTTCGGCAGGCGCTGGCGGTGAAACTTCTCAATGTTGGCGCAGGATTTGCGTATGGCCTTGAGCAGATCTTGTGAAACTTGCTGGTAGGCGGCGTCTAGCTGGGCGCCATCGACACGGAGCGTGTCTGGCGTGAGCGTGCGGCGATCAAACTTTTCGGTGTAGTGGAGGAGGGCAGTGTCACCTTGGGTGCGCACGGCTTCAATAATTTCGCGTACGGTCGTTTCTTTGTTAGCAACTTCGGCATCATGGGTGCGATCGCAAATACGCTGAAGCTCTGCTCTAGCATCCTCTAGCTGATGGATAATTCGCAGCATGTAAAAACAAGAAGAAAGGTCGTGACAGCAAGGGCCGAACGCCTAACCGAGGCCGAGCATACAAAGTTTTGTAGCATTTAGCTCACCGGGGGATCGTTTGGTATATTCACCAGCTTAGCGTGGAATCTTAAATAGGCAGCAATAGGCAGCAATAGGCTCCTAGGGGGCTAAGACAAAAATTAATCTGGGCTCAAATCTGGGCTCATAGTGTGGCTCAGGCGCTTGCTAACAGCTGCGCAAAATGTTTTGACTGGCTTACCACATATGAAACTTCGATGCTATGATTATTAATTCTGATAGTTTTACTGATTAAGGGCGAACCGTGGCAAATACTAAATCTGCGATTAAACGTATTCGAGTTGCAGAGCGGAATCGTTTGCGTAATAAGGCATATAAATCAGCTGTAAAGACGCTAACAAAGCGATATCAAGAATCGCTAGAAACTCTGTCTTCCAATCCTTCTGACGAAAATAGCAAGCTTGCCCAAGAGCGGATGTCGGCTGCTGTGAGCAAAATTGACAAAGCCGTTAAGCGAGGCGTCCTACACCGCAACGCAGGCGCAAGGCGCAAGTCTCGCTTGGCCCGCGACTTTAAGGCAGCAACAGGCAGTACTGCTGCAAGTGCTTAATGTATGACTGAGAGCATGACGGGGACCTGCGCAAGCGAGACTAAAAGCGCTATTCGTTTGGTCGATACCCATGTCCATATCAACTTTGAGTCGTTTGATGAGGATATCGATGATGTAGCTGCTGCCTGGCGTAAAGCGGGGGTAGCTCACTTAGTGCACTCGTGCGTAGAGCCTGCGGAATTTTCTAAGATTCAGTCGATTACGCAGCGCTACCCAGAGGTTTCCATGGCAGTGGGCCTTCATCCATTGGATATGGATAAGTGGACAGAGCATACCGCCAAGGACATTGCCCGCTTGGCCAAATCGGAACCCAGGGTGGTCGCGATTGGTGAGATGGGGCTGGACTTTTTTAAGGCGGACGACAGAGCCGTTCAAAAAGAGGCGTTTGTTGCTCAGCTCGAAGTAGCTCAATCTTTGGACTTGCCGGTGATTATTCACTGTCGTGATGCGGCAGATGAAATGGCCGCTGTCTTAGGAGAGTTTGTGCGATCGCACGGCTCTGTCAAAGGCGTCATGCACTGCTGGACGGGCAATCCTGAGGAAACCCAGCGCTTTCTGGATCTGGGCTTCTACATTAGCTTTAGCGGCATTGTGACGTTTAAGAGTGCGGATCAAGTTAAGGCATCTGCTCAGATGGTTCCAGGCGATCGCATTCTGGTAGAAACCGACTGCCCTTTCCTCTCGCCTGTCCCCAAGCGCAAAGAGAAGCGCAATCAGCCTGCCTTCGTTCGCTATGTCGCCGAACATGTTGCCGAGCTAAGAGGGGTTTCCCTTCAAACCTTGGCCATCCAAACAACGCAAAACGCCCAGCGTCTATTTAATCTGCCATCTACCTTGATTTCTGCTTAGCGTTGTCTCACGGTTTTCCGATAACTAATTTCGATTCAATAACACCAAGATTGCTTTGATGTCGGTAATGGTATTGCGCCTCTACAAAACTTTGACAGACCAAGGACTTTCAAAAACTCGGATCAAAATCACCTTTCGCAACCCTCTTACAAGTAACCCTCTTACAAGTAACCCTCTTACAAGTAACCCTCTTGCTAGTTTATCGTACTCAAACAAAATCAATGTACTAAAACAAGTGCCTTCAAAGCACTGCTGAAAATAGTTGAGAAAGTCTACACGCCAAGATTCCATTCCAAGGTTCCGTCCCAGGATTCCATCCCAAGATTCCATAGAGTGTTGGCCTCAAACAGATATCTGACTAACGCCAAGCTCAGTAAACTCTCTAACCTGTTGCCAGCAAAAGTCGCCATTAGCCATTAATCGTTTGCGTATATTTGACCGTTTTGTCCGTGAAAACTAACAGGGTTGATCAGCTATCTTGACAATCTGATATTTTTAAGATCCACGTTTAGCTTATGATGTATAGGCCAAAAAAATATCTTTTAATCGGCTCACGCCAGCTTTACATTATTGACTCTTTCTCTGAGGCGCTCTAAGTCCCTACCTGCAAAAGATACAGGCTCCACAGATTGATCTGCACGACTACCTATCTCACCAAAAATATCCTCCATATTGCCCCCTCACTGCTCGAATTTGCTCTTGAATCTCCCTGACCTGTGCCTCAAATACGGCTAGCTTTACAATTCTTTACCATTTTATGCTGCATTTTTCTGTCTTTGAGTATTGACATGTTTGAACGGTTTGATAGGGCGAAGAGCTTTATGTTTTTGGGCAAGTTCACCGCCTGTAGAAATTTGGCATGTCAACTTTGAATTGGCGTAAACACCGCCTTTAGAAACAGGCGTGCCCGCCGCTCTGTTTTTATCCCCCTTTGATTGAATTTGTGGTTGCCTCAGGGTTATGCCCTCTGAGATTTCCACACCCTTGCTGTCTAAACGTTTGCCCTGCTAGGCGCGATTTTGAGGAAACGAATGACTGACTCTACCCTTGCTACTGTCGACTCTGCTGCTATTAGTCCCGCTTTAAATCAAGAAGTATCGCATCTGCTGCCTGATCTCGTTGAGATTCAGCGAGCGAGCTTCCGCTGGTTTTTAGGTGAAGGCTTGGTAGAAGAGCTAGAGAGCTTCTCGCCGATTACTGACTACACTGGCAAGCTTGAGCTGCACTTCTTGGGCAAAGACTATCGCCTAAAAGCGCCTAAATACATGGTGGATGAAGCCAAGCGGCGTGATAGCACCTACTCAGTACAAATGTACGTTCCCACGCGCCTCATTAACAAGGAGACAGGGGAAATTAAAGAGCAAGAGGTGTTCATTGGCGATCTGCCGCTGATGACTGATCGCGGTACGTTCATCATCAATGGGGCTGAGCGCGTCATTGTTAACCAGATTGTGCGCAGCCCTGGCGTTTACTACAAGGCGGAGACAGACAAGCACGGTCGTCGTACTTACACAGCCAACTTGATTCCCAACCGGGGTGCATGGCTAAAGTTTGAGACCGATAAAAATGACTTGGTATGGGTTCGAATCGATAAGACCCGTAAGCTATCTGCGCAGGTCTTGCTGAAAGCGTTAGGTCTGAGCGATGGCGAGATTTTTGACTCGCTGCGTAACCCTGAGTACTTCCAAAAGACGATTGAAAAAGAAGGGCAGTTTAGCGAAGAGGAAGCGCTGCTAGAGCTGTATCGAAAGCTGCGTCCCGGTGAGCCGCCGACTGTGAACGGTGGTCAGCAACTGCTGGAGTCCAGATTCTTTGATCCCAAGCGATATGACCTAGGAAAAGTAGGTCGTCATAAGCTCAACCGTAAGCTGCGTCTGAATATTCCTGAAGCGACTCGTGTGTTGACGCCTCAAGACATCGTCGCTGCTATCGACTACTTAATTAACCTCGAATTTGACATCGGTAACCCCGATGACATCGATCACTTGGGCAACCGCCGCGTGCGCTCTGTCGGTGAGCTACTGCAAAACCAAGTGCGTGTGGGCCTCAATCGACTAGAGCGGATTATCCGCGAGCGAATGACCGTATCTGATGCGGATTCGTTGACGCCTGCGTCTTTGGTGAACCCTAAGCCTTTGGTCGCTGCGATTAAGGAGTTCTTTGGTTCTAGTCAGCTGTCTCAGTTTATGGATCAGACCAATCCGCTGGCTGAGCTGACTCACAAGCGTCGTATCAGTGCGCTGGGGCCAGGCGGTTTGACACGTGAGCGTGCAGGCTTTGCCGTTCGTGATATTCATCCCTCTCACCACGGTCGGATCTGTCCGATTGAGACACCTGAGGGCCCGAACGCAGGCCTGATTGGCTCCTTGGCGACCCATGCACGAGTAAATGACTTTGGCTTTATTGAGACGCCCTTTTTCCCTGTGGTGAATGGTCAAATCATTAAAGATAAGCCGCCTGTATACATGACGGCGGATGAGGAAGACGATTTGCGCGTTGCTCCGGGTGATGTCCCCATTGATGATGACAACAACATTTTGGGTGAGTCTGTGCCGGTGCGCTATCGCCAAGACTTTACGGTAACGACGCCAAAAGAGGTGGACTACGTTGCGGTATCACCCGTGCAGATTATTTCCGTTGCGACATCTCTGATTCCTTTCTTGGAGCACGACGACGCTAACCGCGCGCTAATGGGATCAAACATGCAGCGTCAGGCCGTGCCTCTGCTGCGGCCTGAGCGTGCCCTGGTCGGTACTGGCCTAGAGGCGCAGGCCGCCCGCGACTCTGGCATGGTCATCATCAGCCGCACCGATGGCGTGGTGACATACCTAGATGCCAACTGGATTAAGGTGCGTGACCCAGAAGGAAACGAGCATAAGTATGAGCTGCAAAAATACCAGCGCTCAAACCAAGACACCTGTCTAAACCAGCGTCCGCTGATTTACGAAGGTGCCCAGGTTGTTGCTGGTCAGGTGATGGCAGATGGCTCGGCGACTGAAGGGGGTGAAATTGCCCTTGGTCAAAACGTGCTGATTACCTACATGCCTTGGGAGGGTTACAACTACGAGGACGCTATTCTGCTGAGTGAGCGTCTGGTATACGAAGACGTGTACACCTCAATCCACATTGAGAAGTTTGAGATTGAGGCACGGCAGACCAAGCTGGGACCTGAAGAGATCACCCGCGAAATTCCCAATGTGGGTGAAGATGCGCTGCGTCAGCTAGACGAGACCGGCATTATTCGTATTGGTGCTTGGGTTAGCTCGGGCGATATTTTGGTGGGTAAAGTGACACCAAAAGGTGAATCTGACCAGCCGCCGGAAGAGAAACTGCTGCGAGCCATCTTTGGTGAAAAGGCAAGAGACGTTCGCGATAACTCCCTGCGCGTGCCAAATGGTGAAAAGGGCCGTGTGGTAGACGTGCGGGTCTTTACCCGTGAGCAGGGTGATGAACTGCCGCCCGGTGCAAACATGGTGGTGCGCGTATACGTGGCGCAGAAGCGGAAGATTCAGGTCGGCGATAAGATGGCTGGACGCCACGGCAATAAGGGCATTATTTCTCGCATTTTGCCAATTGAAGATATGCCGTATCTGCCAGATGGGACGCCGATTGACATCGTGCTCAATCCGCTGGGTGTGCCGTCTCGTATGAATGTGGGTCAGGTATTTGAAGCGCTGCTAGGTTGGGCCGGGCAAAACTTGAATGCTCGCTTTAAGGTGACGCCATTTGACGAAATGTATGGTGAGGAAGCTTCTTTGGAGACGACTCACGGCAAGCTGCGCGACGCCCGCGAGCAGAGCGGCAATGACTGGGTGTTTAACCCAGAGAATCCTGGCAAGATTCAGCTATATGACGGTCGTACGGGTGAGCCGTTTGATCAGGAAGTGACGGTCGGTCAGTCGTACATGCTGAAGCTGGTACACCTGGTGGATGATAAGATTCACGCTCGTTCTACGGGCCCTTACTCGCTGGTCACTCAGCAGCCGCTGGGTGGTAAAGCACAGCAAGGCGGTCAGCGCTTTGGTGAGATGGAAGTATGGGCGCTGGAGGCATTTGGCGCGGCTTACACCTTGCAAGAGCTGCTCACAGTGAAGTCTGACGATATGCAGGGCCGTAACGAAGCGCTCAATGCAATCGTGAAGGGCAAGGCAATTCCTCGTCCGGGTACGCCTGAGTCATTCAAGGTATTGATGCGAGAGCTGCAGTCGCTATGTTTGGACATTGCGGTGCACAAACTCGAGACGCAGGAAGACGGCACTAGCCGAGATAGTGAAGTGGATCTGATGGCTGATGTGGGTAACCGCCGGACGCCATCTAGGCCGACTTACGAGTCGATTACACCGCGTGAAGAGCCTGCGGGCAACACGGGTGCGGCTGGAGCGACGAGTATGGTGACGCCGGAAGGCATCATTGGTGGGGCTGCTGGGGCGGCGATCGCACCGCCAGGCTCAGCCGTGGTTTCTTCTTCTTCTTCTGGTGCTACGAGCGCACCCACCGAAACCACCGAGCCGTTGTAAACGCAGCCGTAACTCCACATCCGCGTGTCCTCGCTTTGCCTGCGCGTAGCACATGCGGATATGGACCATTGAAATTTGAAAGGTAGGTAGAGGCTCTAATGCTGGAGATTTCGGCGGAAACGCTCAAACTCCGGTCAGCCTCGCTCAAAAAAATACCGCCTAAAGCCAGTATGAGACTCGTCAAGTTGTAAGGGAACAAACACAAAAATGCCGAAAGTAGAACAGCGGTTTGACTATGTCAAAATCGGTCTGGCCTCGCCAGAGCGGATTCGTGAGTGGGGTGAGCGCACCTTACCAAATGGAACGGTCGTAGGTGAAGTCACCAAGCCAGAAACGATTAATTACAGAACGCTCAAGCCTGAAATGGACGGGTTGTTTTGTGAGAAGATCTTCGGCCCTGCAAAAGACTGGGAGTGTCACTGTGGCAAATACAAACGGGTGCGTCACCGTGGCATCGTTTGTGAGCGCTGTGGTGTAGAGGTCACTGAGTCACGGGTGCGTCGTCACCGTATGGGGTATATCAAGCTTGCTGCGCCGGTTGCGCACGTTTGGTATCTCAAAGGCATCCCTAGCTACATTGCAATTTTGCTGGACATGCCGCTGCGCGACGTTGAGCAGATTGTGTATTTCAACGCCTATGTGGTCTTGGATGCGGGTAATGCTGACAATCTCTCCTACAAGCAGCTACTGAGCGAAGATCAGTGGATGGAGATTGAAGATCAGCTGTATGACGAAGATTCGCAGCTGGCTGGTATTGAAGTGGGCATTGGTGCTGAGGCGCTAAAGCGACTGCTGGAAGACTTGCAGCTAGAAGAAACGGCTGAGCTGCTGCGAGAGACGATTTCGACCTCGAAGGGCCAAAAGCGAGCCAAGCTGATTAAGCGTTTGCGCGTAATTGATAATTTCATCGCGACAGGCTCTAAGCCTGACTGGATGGTGCTGGACGTAATTCCAGTGATTCCACCCGACCTGCGTCCGATGGTGCAGCTAGACGGTGGCCGCTTTGCGACCTCTGACCTGAATGATCTGTATCGCCGAGTCATTAACCGGAACAATCGCCTGGCCCGTTTGCAGGAGATTTTGGCCCCCGAAATCATCGTTCGTAACGAGAAGCGGATGCTGCAAGAGGCGGTAGACGCACTGATTGACAACGGTCGTCGTGGTCGCACAGTGGTCGGTGCAAACAATCGTCCGCTGAAGTCGCTCTCCGACATTATTGAGGGTAAGCAGGGCCGCTTCCGCCAGAACTTGCTCGGTAAGCGGGTTGACTACTCTGGCCGTTCCGTTATTGTAGTGGGCCCCAACCTCAAGATTCACCAGTGTGGTCTGCCTCGCGAGATGGCAATTGAGCTATTTCAGCCGTTCGTCATTCACCGTTTGATTCGCCAGGGCTTGGTGAACAACATCAAGGCGGCGAAAAAGCTGATTCAGCGCAATGACCCTAGCGTATGGGAAGTGCTGCAAGACGTGATCGAAAATCATCCGGTCATGCTAAACCGAGCGCCAACGCTGCACAGGCTGGGCATTCAGGCCTTTGAGCCCATCATGGTGGAGGGCCGAGCGATTCAGCTGCATCCGTTGGTGTGTCCGGCCTTTAACGCCGACTTTGACGGTGACCAAATGGCGGTGCATGTACCGCTATCGCTAGAAGCGCAGTCAGAAGCACGTTTGCTGATGCTGGCCTCCAATAATGTGCTCTCGCCTGCAACGGGCAGACCGATTATTACGCCTAGTCAGGATATGGTGCTGGGCTGCTATTACCTGACGGCAGAGAACCCAGGTAAGCAGAAAGGGGCTGGGCGATATTTTGCCAATATGGAGGATGCGATCGCAGCCTACGACCAAGGCAACGTCGACCTCCATGCCAAAGTATGGCTGCGATTTGACGGTGTGGTTGAAACCGCTGAAGACGACAGCGAGCCCGTCGAAGTCAAAGCAGATGACAACGGCAGCACCACCAAAATCTATAAGTTCCGCCGGGTCAGAGAAGACGAATCGGGCAATGTGATTTCTCAATACGTAGAAACTACACCGGGTCGAATTATCTACAACCATGCGGTACTGGGCGCACTGGCTGAATAGCGGATCGGCACCATCGACGCATAAGCAGCACCGAAGACTTAGCAAACAGACGACTTAGCAAGACCTAGAGGGGCAAAAGAGCACAGCATGACAGAGCAGCACAGCGAATCTAAACCCAAGGTTTTTAGAAACCGGGTGATTGATAAAAAGCAGTTGAAAAATCTAGTTTCTTGGTCGTTTGAGCATTACGGCACCGCCCGCACGTCTCAAATGGCAGACGAGATCAAAAGCCTTGGCTTTAAATACGCGACCCGCGCAGGCGTTTCGATCAGCGTAGAAGATCTGGAAGTGCCGCCGAGTAAGAAAGCCATGCTGGAGACAGCAGAGCAAGAAATTCGCGATACCGAAGAGCGCTACACCCGAGGCGAAATCACTGAAGTAGAGCGCTTCCAAAAGGTAATCGATACCTGGAACAGCACCAGCGAATACCTGAAAGACAAGGTGGTTGAAAACTTTCGAGACAACAACCCGCTGAACTCGGTATACATGATGTCTAACTCGGGTGCCAGGGGCAACATCTCCCAGGTTCGTCAGCTGGTGGGTATGCGTGGTCTGATGGCCAATCCCCAAGGGGAAATCATTGACTTGCCCATTAAGACCAACTTCCGAGAAGGTCTGACGGTTACTGAGTACATCATTTCGTCTTACGGTGCGCGGAAGGGACTGGTCGATACCGCCCTGCGAACGGCTGACTCGGGCTATCTGACCCGTCGCCTAGTAGACGTGTCTCAAGACGTGATTGTCCGTGAGATTGACTGTGGCACTGAGCGCTATATTCCCGTTCGCCCCATGACAGATGGTGAGCGCGTATTAATTCCGCTGAAAGACCGCTTGCTGGGCCGGGTGCCTGCTCAGGATGTGAAGCATCCTAAGACTGGCGAAGTGATTGTGGCGCGCAATCAAGCCATTACTGACGATATTGCCGATGCCATTGGCGAAGCAAAGGTCAAGGAAGTGAAGGCTCGCTCTGCGCTGACTTGTGAAGCCGCCCGCTCTGTTTGTCAGCACTGCTACGGCTGGAGCCTGGCCCATTCTCACATGGTGGACTTGGGTGAGGCTGTTGGCATTATTGCCGCGCAGTCTATTGGTGAGCCCGGCACACAGCTAACGATGCGCACCTTCCACACAGGGGGTACGTTTACGGGAGAATTGGCACCTCAGGTCAATGCCAAGCGCAATGGTATCATTCGCATTCCAGATGGATTGCGCACCCGCCCATTCCGCACCCGCCATGGTGAAGATGCGCTGGTGATGGATGAGAACTGTCAAATTGCCATTGAGGCCAACGGTAAGGAGTATTCGGTCTCGCTGCCTAAAAATTCTATCTTGTTTGCAAAAGAGGGAGACGAGATTCAGAAAGGGCAGATGATTGCTGAGCTAGCAAGTACTAGCCGAGTTCGCAAAGTTACAGAGAAAGCGAGTAAGGACGTTACCTCTGATCTGTCTGGTGAGGTTGTATTTGATGGTCTCGTCCAGGAAGAAAAGACTGATCGCCAAGGCAACATGACTCGCCTTGCCCAGCGTGGTGGCTTGATGTGGGTGCTCTCTGGTGAGGTGTACAACTTGCCCCCTGGTGCAGAGCCTGTGGTGAAAAACGGCGATCGCGTTGATGCCAACGGCGTTTTGGCAGAAACCAAGCTGATTACAGAGCGGGGCGGAATCGTTCGTCTGACGGATTCGTCTAACGATGGTAAAGGGGGCCGTGAAGTTGAAATCATTACAGCCTCTGTCATCCTCGATAAGTCTGAGGTAGAAGTAGAAAGTGGCCAAGGCCGTGAGCACTATTTCCTCAATACGGCTTCGGGGCAGCGATTCTCAATTAATGCGACGCCGGGTACAAAAGTAACGAGCGGTCAGGTCGTTGCAGAACTCGTAGATGACAGCTTCCGCACGCAGACTGGCGGCATCATTAAGTATGCCGGTGTAGAAGTGGCCAAGCGCGGCAAGGCCAAGACCGGCTACGAAGTCACTAAGGGTGGCACGATTCTTTGGATTCCTGAAGAAGCTCACGAAGTCAATAAGGATATTTCTTTGTTGATGGTAGAGGGTGGCCAGTACATTGAGGCTGGGACAGAAGTCGTTAAGGATATTTTCTGCCAGACCAGTGGTGTGGTGGAAGTGACTCAAAAGAACGACATTTTGCGTGAGATTGTGGTGCGCCCTGGTGATATTCACATGGTGGATAGCCCAGACGACGCAGGCAAAAAGAGCGGCACTATTGTCAATGCTGGCGAAGAGGTCATGCCAGGTGTGGTGGCCGATGCGCTGCGCTATGTGGAATATGTGGAAACGCCTGAAGGGGCGGCTTTATTGCTGCGCCCTGTGCAGGAGTTTGAGGTGCCTGACGAGGCGACGATTCCGAGTCAGACTGCGGTTAGCGATAGCGACGACAAGAGCATCAGTCTGCGAGCGATTCAGCGACTGCTGTATAAAGACGGCGAGCGCGTTAAGTCTGTGGAAGGGCTGGAGATTGTTCGTACGCAGCTGCTGCTAGACATTGACGAAGGGGGCGCACAGCTAACGGCTGACATTGAGCTAAAAGCCGATAGCGATGCCGAAGATGCGATTCAGCGTTTGCAGCTGGTCATTTTGGAGACGCTAGTGGTTCGCCGTGACATTGAGGCGGATCAGACCCAGGGCAGCACAAACACTCGTCTGCTGGTCAAAGATGGCGATAGTATTAAGCCGGGTGCGGTGATTGCACGAACTGAAATTCAGTGTAAGGAAGCCGGTGAAATTCGCGGTATTCGCCAAGACCTTGAGTCTGTTCGCCGTGTGCTGGTGGTGCGTGATGCTGACCGTGTTGTGGTCAGTACCGATGGTAAGACGCCAACGGTTTCTGAAGGTGATTTGCTGGTGGATAACACGGCGATCGCAGAGGGCATTACCACCGCAGAGTCTGGTCAGGTCATTGAAGTGGGCAGCGACCAAATCGTCATGCGCATCGCTAGGCCTTATCGAGTATCGACGGGTGCGGTTTTGCACATTGAGGACAGTGACCTCGTACAGCGGGGTGATGGTCTGGTGCTGCTGGTCTTCGAGCGGGCGAAAACGGGTGATATTATTCAGGGTCTACCTCGTATTGAGGAGCTGCTGGAAGCACGTAAGCCTAAGGAGGCCTGCATCTTGGCAGAGCGTCCGGGAACGGCTGAGGTGGTCTATGCTGAAGATGAAACCGTTGAAATTAAGGTTGTCGAAAGCGACGGTACGGTTTCTGACTACCCCGTAACGCCGGGCCAAAACTTGGTGATTGCGAATGGTCAAAAGGTTGAGGTCGGTGAACCGCTCACAGATGGTCCGTCCAACCCTCACCAGATTTTGGAGGTCTTCTATAAGTACTTCCGTGAGAATAATAAGGGGACACACGAGGCCTCTATGCTCAGCCTGGAGCGGGTGCAGTCGTTCTTGGTAAATGAAGTACAGTCGGTATACCAGTCTCAGGGCATTAACATTTCGGACAAGCACATTGAAGTGATTGTTCGGCAGATGACCTCAAAGGCCCGCCTAGAAGACGGTGGCGATACCACCATGCTGCCAGGTGAGCTAGTTGAGATTCGTCAGCTGGAGCAGGTAAACGAGGCGATGTCGATTACTGGTATGGCTCCGGCGGACTATACGCCCGTGCTGCTGGGTATTACCAAAGCGTCGTTGAATACGGACAGCTTTATCTCGGCGGCGAGTTTCCAGGAGACGACCCGTGTCCTGACAGAAGCGGCAATCCAAGGTAAGTCTGACTGGCTGCGTGGCCTGAAGGAAAACGTGATTATCGGTCGCTTGATTCCGGCAGGTACGGGCTTTAATGCTTACGAGGAGCCGTCTTCACCTGAGGTAGATACGTCGTTTGATGGGACGTTCCTCGGTAATGACATGGCGCTTTCTGATATGGTGCTCGATGATCGTACGGCGCGTGCCTATGACCGTGAGGGTGGTTTAGACCTGATTGCGGGCGATGGCATGGTCGGTGGCGATAAGAAAGCTCAAGAGATGGATAAGATGCCGTCTACGTTGATTGGCGGTGATGGCCTGATTGATGATAAGAGCAAGGCGCCATAAGCCTGTTCTCGTTTGAAGTGAGCGTCAGATAAACACTAAAAGGCCCAGCGGTTGATGATCGCTGGGCCTTTTGGTGTGAGTGCTAGAGATTTGCTTAGGCTAGATTTGCTTAGGCTAGATTTGCTTGGGCTATGGAAGGCGCTTAACCTTATGCGATCGCACTATTTACAAAGCGCTGTGCTACAGTCTCTGGCTGGATTGCAGAAAGCATTACATGGCCAGAGTCTGTAATCATGACGGCGCGAGTACGTCTGCCGTAGGTGGCGTCTACGAGCAGGCCGCGATCGCGGGCATCGGAGATTAGACGCTTAATCGGGGCAGACTCAGGGCTAACAATAGCGATGACCCGATCTGCTGAAATACTGTTACCAAATCCAACGTTAATGAGCTTCATTTCTGACTATATTGTTTAGGTGAAATAGCCTCGCAGCAGGGTTATCACACAAAGCAATAAAGCAGATTAAGCTTTATGGAAATCACTTTGTACGCTATACAAAAACTCAAAAGAAACTGTCAGCAGCTGCCAAAATAGCAGCGTTTCTGTTTGAATTATTTTCCTGCCGTGAACCCAACTTAGAGTGCTCTACTAAGAGACTCGTTATTAAAGTGTTGAGCTGCCTTTATAGGGCTTTGAGACGCGCTAGGGATACAGCACGTCCTAGTGGATGAAAAGTCACTATAGTCCTAGGCTGAATGGGCTAAACTGTTACTATTTGCACGCACAAACCTGATTATTGACCACTGGCCAACGTGTTCATTATGTTACATCGACCTGAACACAACGACAATGGTTTACTGTAGGTAAAGTAGGGACAGTCTGTCTTGGGAAAAGACGCAGATTCCTGTGTAAAAGATTAAATAAAGTTGATATAAAGCAACAGCTTCAGAGCGCCTTATTCTTAACAATTAGCATTGCGAACAATGCTGTTAATTAAGTACTTTATATCTAATGCTTTTGATGCAGTACGCTTTAAGAACTGCATTTTAAGAACTGCGTTTTGAGACATACATTATTTTAAGAACTGCATTTACTAGAAGACCCTCGACTAAGCACTTTCTTGTTCGGAAAGGTCAGCTGTTTTGACAGAGAGCTGCTGAGTGCGATCGCCCCTTTGCAGAGTCACCTTCAGTGAATCACCCACCTTTACCCGATCTACTCGGCTCTGTAGCTGATCGGCCTGCTTTACACGTAGCCCTTCGATCTTGGTAATCACATCTCCCCGGCGTAGTCCGGCCTCAGCCGCAGGCGTATTTGGCAATACCCGAACCACCAGCACGCCATCCGTCACAGGTAGCTCAATGGCGCTGTTGGGATCTTCGTTATTCATCTTTGCCATGTCGGGGGTGAGGGTGGCAATTTGTACGCCAAGGTAAGGATGGGCAATGCGCTCACCGCGAGATAGGCTGGCTTGAATTGCTTTTGCTTTGTTGATGGGAATGGCAAACCCAATGCCCATGGCATCTGCGCGAATGGCCGTATTGATGCCGATGACCTCACCCTGGGAATTTAGCAGTGGGCCACCAGAGTTTCCAGGATTGATTGCTGCGTCTGTTTGGATGAAGTCAATGCGCTTGTCTGGAATGCCGACAGCGGCGCTAGAGCGCTTGAGCGTACTGACGATGCCCAGGGTAACGGTGTTATCTAGTCCGAGGGGATTGCCGACTGCGATCGCCCAGTCACCAACCTCCACCTCATCAGAATCACCCAGCTGAGAGACCGGTAGCGGCTCACCCACTGTATTGATCCGAATGACGGCTAGATCTGTAATCTCATCGATGCCTTCTACGTAGCCTTCGAAAGAGCGTCCGTCTTTGAGCTTGACCGTCACTTGGTCTGCCCCGTTTACAACGTGAGCATTCGTTAAAATATCGCCTATTTCATTAATGATAAATCCCGAGCCTTGGCCCCGCAGACGCTCTTCTTGTGGAATGCTTTGGAAGCCACCGCCGCCCATGCGGCCCCGGAAAAATGGATCGTCGTAAAACAGGTCAGGGACGTTTCGCGTCACAGTCCGCTCAGTGTCGATGCGAACGACGGCGTCACCGACGATGCGAACGGCATTAGCCACAAAGCTCTCTGAAGAGAGCGCACTGACGGCGGGGGATTGCTGTGCTGTGGGTGCCTGCGTAAGCGTAGCTGTTGGAAGATTGGAGGATTCGGTAGGTACTTCGGTAGGTATCTCCACTGGCGGCGCGGTCTGCGCTAGAGACGGTAGCAGCCAGAGATTGTTGGTGAGTAAGAGCGTGATTGCGATGGTCGCCAACCGTTTGAACCATAGCGCAAGCTTGAGCGCGCTAGCCCGTACGGTAGATGCGGCGACGGGTGACAGACTGTGCAAATGAATCATCGTCTCTTGAATCATCGTCTCTTATTTTCTCCGATACGGTTCGGCTGACAGGCGGCTAGTCGAATGCTGGCCCCAAATGCTGGCCTCAAATGCTGGCCCCAAATGCTGGCCCCAAACGCTGGCCCTAAATGCTGACCTACGTTCGCGTGTGGCCAAACGTGTCCTCACCTTATTCTAACGATGTGCTTGCTCGCTGGTTGAGATGTGTGGGGTGCGGATGTACGGTGCAAAAAGGTTCGGATTACGCCTATATCGGATTACGCCTATAGAAGAGGACATATATGGCAAAGCGTAGAAAGCTATAGGAAGGAATCCGCTGATACATAAGCCTACGGTCGGCTGCGCCAAAACCACATTTCTATGACCGAACTGCTTGCACTTAGCTTTAGAGAGCAGGCGTTGTAACCGTCTATATTCGCTAAAGCTAAGTGCAATGAAGTTATAGAGACTGGAAAGCTTGATATAGTCCAGTCAGCTTATTTTTTTGGCTATTTTTTGACGCTGTGAATAAAACGACGTTGGGCGCTAGTCTACTTGCTTTGACGGCTAGCTTATTTTCTGCCTGTAGTAGCTTGCCAAATGCCTATGAGGCTCGGCTGGCAGACCATCTCAATGAGATAGGTGCAAAGATGTATGGCGCTTACTGGTGTCCGCATTGTGCTACTCAGAAGACGTACTTTGGTGGCGCGGCGGGTCGTCTGCCATACGTAGAGTGCGATCCAGAAGGATTTGAGCCACAAGTAGAGCGATGTCAGCAGGTGGGCATCGTTGCGTATCCTACTTGGGTGATTGACGGTGAGTATTATTCGGGCGCTCAACCGCTGGGCAAGTTGGCGAGACTATCTGGATTTGAAGGTGAAGTCGCGACCGAGAAAGATGCGGCGTCTTCTGAGAATTTTAGTCCGGCTTACTAGGCCTCTTCTTTATACGGCGAACTTCTTTTTTATGCGGCGAATTTACACGGCGAACTTTACTGTGTTGCGGCGTACTCAACGAGCTGGAGAATCTTTTGCCTGAGCGTATTCATGCCTAGGTTGTTCATAACTGAGACAAAGACAGCCTGTGGATACTCGTCTTTCGCTAGTTCTAGGGTGTCTGTATCTGCCTGATCTAGCTTGTTGAACACAAGCAAAATCGGGCCGGGTGTGATGGGCATTTGGCTCAGTAGCCCCATGACAGACTGAATGTGTTCTTTCCAAGCGTGATGGCTAGCATCAACCATATGGATCAGCGCATCGGCTTCGGTGACTTCTTCTAGGGTGGCGCGAAAGGCGTCCATGAGGGCTGGCGGTAAGTCTTGGATAAATCCTACTGTGTCTGTGAGGACAAGAGCCTGTGGCTGATGGGTTTCTTCGTCGTTGATGACGATGCGGCGAGTGGTGGGGTCTAGGGTGGCAAAGAGCTGGTCGGCGGCGTAGACCTCTGCATCCGTAAGCCGATTTAGCAGGGTTGATTTGCCGGCATTTGTGTAGCCGACGATGGCCACTGAGGGCACGGACTGATGCTGGCGACGCTGGCGCAGTCTGGCACGGTGGGCCTGTAGCTGGGTGACTTCTTTTTGTAGGCGAGTGATGCGTTTTTGAATGGCACGGCGTTCGGTTTCTAATTTGGTTTCACCAGGGCCCCTAGTACCGATACCCCCGCCTAATCTGGACATGGCCTGGCCTCGCCCCGTCAGCCGAGGGAGCTGATATTCTAGCTGGGCGAGTTCTACCTGGAGCTTACCTTCGCCAGACTTGGCCCGCTGGGCGAAGATGTCGAGAATTAGCTCAGTTCGATCAACAACGCGGACGCCGACATATTTTTCTAGGTTGCGAATTTGCCCTGGCGATAGATCGCGGTTGAAGACGATTAGGTTCGCGCCGAGGGTTTGAACCGCGAGGGCAATTTCATCGACTTTACCCGCACCGATGACGGTTTGCGGATGGGGGCGCGATCGCTTCTGAGTCGTTACCTGCAAAACATCGCCACCGGCTGTTTCTACCAGTCGTTCAATTTCAGCTAGCCCATTGCGAAAGGTGGCATCCTCCATTTTTTCCGTCAGCAGCCCAACCACGAGAACTCGGTCGTGGTCACTGTCTACTTGCTGCGCAACAAATTCGCGGCGAAATTCTTCCTCTAGGCCTTCTGCCAAATCTAAAAAATCTTGCTCATCTAGCTCTGCCAGCGTGAGCGGATCAGAGACAGCCCACTGCATCTCTGGATCGGGCACGAGATGAGAGAGATAGGCGTCACGAATGTAGCCCGTAGCGCCGCCGCCTTTGCGCTTGAAGCCTGTGCCAGTAAGGGTGAGCAAGGCCATGGCATCTAACCGCTGGATCGCCATGGCCGTGAGGACACTGTGGCTGGGCGGCTCTAGCTTGAGCTGAGTCGCAATGCAGCGAATGCCACACAGCCGCTCTGCACCGTATCGAGGCAGTTCTAGAACGGGAATCTGCGTTTTGCGCGGACTGCCGACGCCTACACGAATGACATGACCGCGCCGATCTACATAGGCGCACACGGCCTGGTTAATATCGGTGCTGACGGCGGCGAGGCGCTGGGCAAATTCGGGCGTGGTAACCCGGTCTACTGGGAGGCGCTGGTGGTAGATTCGCTTGAGTTCTTTGAGCTGGCTCGACTTTAGACCTTTTAGCTCACCGTAAATTTTCTCTATGGGGGCACTCCTAATCAAATGCAGTTGCTTCTATTCTAAGGAGTGAGCTGGGCTGCAACGGGCGATCGCACACAAAAGCGTCACAATTTTTCCCAATTGTTTATCTTTTAATTCGGTGGCCGACTGGCTAGTCGAGCGGCAAAATAGTACAAAAAATAGTACAATCTGAATGAGATACACTGACGCCGCAGGGCAAAAGCTTATATTTGTCAACGTATCTTGCCTATTGGCTATGGTCACCCTGCAACGAAGGCGCTATCATGGTGCCTTAAATTACAGCTCTGCCCTAGTCAGCTGCTTTATTCATTGTTCTGGGCGCTGCGTATTCCGGTTTCTATACTGATTTTTCAGAACCTTGTTCTGATTTATTTCGTCGGCGTAGAAAAGTTGGATTTTTTAGCCGCGATCGCAGCAACTATTGAACAGGTGCTGACGGCGTTCTATTTCAAAAGGACCTTTTAGGTTTCTCCTTTGAAATTAGAAAAGCTTTTGAGGTTTGCCGTCACTTTTTGAATGGCTGTTAACGTCTTGTTGAGCCTTAGGGGCAGAGTATTTACTCAATAGTATTTGCTCAATGTTGTTAACTCGGACAAATCTTTATGGCTACTGACATGCAAACAGAAAATGGCACAAACACCGCAGATACATCAACGGCAGAAACCGTTGAACAGGTAAAGCGCGTGACGTCTCAAGTTGTTTCTAAGCTGGGTGACTTGGACAAGTACTTTGGCGAATTTTTTCAAGAGTACAAGCGTCCACTCATCGCGTTGGGTCTCTTCTTTGGCCTATTTCTCTCTATCAAGCTGACGTTGGCAGTGCTAGCGGCTATTAACGATGTGCCTGTGCTCGCGCCTATGTTTGAGCTAATTGGTCTGCTATATAGCGGTTGGTTTGTGTATCGCTACTTATACAAGGCGTCTAACCGCAGCGAACTCGCTAGCGAAATGAGCGCGCTTAAAGAGCAAATCTTAGGTCGTATGTAGTCCATTAGAGTTGTCTTATGGATTCGTTTTCTTAGATTCGTTTCCTAGATTCGTTCTCTTAGATTCGTTTTCCTAGGCATAAAGGTTAGCTTTCGCAATACCGCTGGCATTTGAATGTTGGCGGTATTTTGCTGGTCATTTTTTGTGCAGGTAGAAACCCGAACCTTTGTCCGCCTGTCGCTTGCTGAGGGGGCTCCTATACTGGAGAAAAGGAAGATTCAATGCAATTGCTGGGAGCTTGCTATTTTCACAAGCTCAGCAAATACAAGAGGCATAAGGCCGTGGATGTAAAGGTAGCAGAACTCAATAAAGACGTAATGCAGGCAGTAGAAGCCCTCAACTACCGGGTGACGGTGGGCGATGTTGCTGCGCAGTCAGGATTAAAGGTAGAGGTGGCTCAGCAGGGACTGCTGGCACTGGCTTCAGAAACTCAGGGGCACATGCAGGTGTCTGAGGAGGGCGAAATTGCCTATGAGTTTTCCAAAAATTTTCGTGGCGTATTGCGCAATAAGTACTGGCAGCTGAGGTTTCAAGAAACGCTGTCGAAGATTTGGCAGGTGGTGTTTTATCTGATTCGCGTGTCGTTTGGCATCATGCTGCTGGTGTCGATGGTGATTATTGCGATCGCAATTTTTGCCCTCTTTATCGCCATGAGTAGCCAAGGTGGCAACAATCGGGATGACCGACGCGGTGGCGGCATGAGCTTTGGCTTTTCCCCGTTCAATCTTTTCTATCTCTTCGATTTCAACTATGGCCGAGGCAGACGACGCTACCCGAATCAGTCATCGAACAGTCGAGGTCGGGTAGCTCGTACGGCTGACTCTGGCGAGAAGCTGCAATTTTTAGAAGCGATTTTCTCCTTTCTCTTTGGCGATGGCGACCCCAATGCTGATTTGGAAGAGCGGCGCTGGCAGGCGATTGGTGCGGTGATTGCAAACAGTGGCGGTGCGATCGCAGCTGAGCAAGTCGTGCCCTATCTAGATGAGCTTGGCGAAGGCTGGGAAAAAGAATACGAAGACTATATGATTCCGGTGCTGAGTCGCTTTAACGGTCAGCCCGAGGTCAGCCCCACAGGCGATATGGTCTATTACTTTCCCGAGCTGCAAGTGTCTGCTGCGCAAAGGCAAAAGTCTTCTGTCAGCGCCTACCTCAAAGAATTCAAGCGCAAGTTTACCCAGGCAACGTCTGACCAGGTGATGCTGTCTATTGGCCTAGGCTCGGCCAACATGATCGGCGCGCTGGTGTTGCAGAACATGCTGCAAAGTGCGTTGGCTCAAGGTGTTGTCTTGCCAGGGGCCGCTCTGTTTGCGCAGTCCATTTTAGGGTTGCTAATGGGCTATGGTGCGGCCTTTTTGCTCATTCCTTTGGGCCGTTATTTTTGGGTGCAGCGGCAAAACGCAAAAATTGAAGCCCGTAATGATGCGCGTGCCGAAAGGGCCACTATGCTCAATCGTCTAAGCGAATCGTTCCAAGCCAAGCTGGCCTTTGCCAAACAGTTTGCCAACCAGAAGGTACTCAGGCCGGAGTCCGCCGTGTACACCACTGAGACCGATTTATTTGAGCAGGAAGAAGAGAGCGTCGAAGCAGAATTTATGCGTAAGCTTAACGAGATCTGATACGGCCTAATTTGACAGCAAGATTGGAATACCGACAATGATGAAGTAGCCGCCGGTTATAAACAAAGTGAACCCTGCTGCTGTGGCAATCCCAAAAGACACGCCTGCTTTAGACTGCTCCTTGAAGTATCGATACAGGGGCAGGGCATAGGCAAACTGAATCAGCCCCATTGCCAGCGTTGCCCATATCAACAGGCCTAGGCTAATGTATGAGTCGTTTGGCCAGATTGCTTCTATGAGTCCGATACCATCAGCCAAGGCAATCAAAACCCAAACAATGCCTAAATAGATGACATGACAACCAGAGAGTATAAGAATGCCGGAGAGCGCGTGGATGATTTTGCGATCGCTCATGGACTTACGAACCTCTTGAATACTCTGGTTGATAGCTTATCCAGCAGGCATCCAAGCTTCTAGGAGGTTTCATTTTTAGAAACGTCTAGTTCTCAAGCTGAGCGATCGCAGTGCTCTGGTAATAGTGCTGCAAAATCTGGTCAAAGCTCCAGCCACGTTCGGCTAGGCTGCGGGCACCCCACTGACTCATGCCGACACCATGGCCAAACCCAGACCCGCTAACGTAGACTGTGTCGCCGCTAATCTCAATATCAAAGCGAGTACTGCGCAGGCGTAAGGCCGAACGCACGTCGCGTCCACGCAAGGTCTCTGTGCCGTAGTCGCCAGCAAAGGTAATCGAGGCAACGCGGCCCCCATCTGTTAGCTGCGGCGTGCCAATGGTGTGCACTAGGCCAATATCACCAATCTTGTCGCTAAATTCTGACAGGCTAAAGGTTTCTTCCCAATTGAAAACAGGGGAATTTTGGTCGAAGTCTTCTACGCTCTGCAAATAAGGAACGTCGCTACTCCAGACGTCACCTGCATTTTCGGTGCCGCCACCGGATGAGGAGTGGAAGATCGCTTCAATCACTTGACCGTTGTGAGTGACGACCTGATTTTCGGTGGAATTGACGGCGGCGATGGTGTTGGGATGCTCTTGTTCTAGGCCTTTGTACACCTGATGGGCTGTGGTACCGCCAAGATCAAAGAGTGGATTTGTGGAGCGCGATCGCTTATAGAGTGCGTAAGATCTGGCCGCAACTGCCTGGGACTGTAATGCTGCCTGGGGCCAGCTGGTTGGCATCTCACTGCCTACCACGCTGTACAAATACTCTTCCAAATCCACATGATTCACGGCGACCAGCTCACCGCCATCTACGGTGACCATCACCCGACCGCGATACCACTTGTCCCCAATCCACACAAAACCACCCTCAGAGGGCTCTAGCCAAAAGGCGTTTGATTCTGCCAGGACGCTGCCGCCATTGGTCAGATCAACTTCGGTGACGTCGCCTTCTATGGTGATGCCCTGTAATTCGGGCAGCTGGTAAAGGGCTTGGCCGCTGCCATCACGGATGATGCCGGGGGTGGAGGTGCCGATGTTGATGGTGTCGTTTTCTTGGGCGATCGCAACTCTCAATTCCACCGCTGCTTGAGCCGGCAATACCAGCACCAGCCACACCAGCAATCCCCCAAACCAAAGCAGGCCTTTTTTGAGCAAAGACATGTGGCGAGGTGTTTTAGTCAGGGCGAGTAGCCAATTTTTGGAAAAGGCGGACGCAGCGTTGTAGGAAGTCATGATGGTAAGAGCGAACGTGAGCGTGTAGAAGCTAACAGCCACTAGCGGTAGGATTTCCCTAGCTGAGCTGTTGTATCAATTTCTGTTGAGCTATTTTTTCAGCGTTCCCTAACCCTCTCTAAAATTTCAACTTATCCGAATAGTCTCAGTGGCAGTTTATCGTTTGGCCACCAGAAGCTGGCTGCAGTGCTAAGACAGTGCAGGCCTATGAAATATGGCTAAAATGTGGCTAAAACATGGCTAAAACCCTGGCTACAGTAGGCCTGCAGTTAGGTATAGCTCATTGAGTCTGGCCAATATTTTTTGGCCGTATTGCGGGTCAGCGGCCCAGAGGTTACTGAGCTGGCCTACCAATGGGGCAACGCCACGTTTCACAAAATCAAATCGCGGATCGACTTTGGGCCGGGCAAGGGGCTCTGTACTGGCATAGGCTTTTAGGTGCTGGATATGTGCTCTCACACCCAGAGCGGCGCTGCTAAAGCTGGCCAAGTTGCCGGTGCCATCTGCCAGCCCGGCAAAATTATTTTGAGAAGGGCGTACCAATCCGGGAAATCGCAAAAAGTCAGTTTCTACGCACATCTGGCAAAAGGCAATGTCATAGTCCACCCCTTCGATGGTGGCCTCTGCTCTATAGATTTGCGCAATGTCTGGAAAGAGCGTGAGGGCGTTTTCGTTTTCTGTCCGCAGGAAGATTTTTAGGTGCAGCTCGGTGGTACTGCCATGGCTCATGATCAAATCAATTGAGCCGGGGCAAATTTTGAGCGCTGAGGCAGGCGTGAGCTTTAGGGTGCGAGTCGCCGCATCCCAGCCGATGCCGATGCTAAAGGGTTTGAGATCGACTGCTTTGACATAGACCACGCCGCGATAGCGAACCCGACGAACGCTGTCATCCCGGCTCAAATCGACGCTGAGCTGGTCAGCTAAATCGATGGGAATGTAAGCATTGCCGCTGATGATGATGCCTTTTTCGGCGTACGCACCGCCGTTGATTTCAATATTAATGAGCGGATAATCAGGTACTTCGGGCGTGGGGGGTGTCGGGCTCGTGCCGGTGACTGCGCGGCTCCAGGCGGCTAGTCCATTGGCGAGGCCGATGGCAAAGCTGCGGCGGCGCTGGGTTAGCAGGGCAAAGTCTTGGGCATTGGTGAGGTAGGCAATTTCGGCGACGATAGCGGGTGGGACGGTTTGACGGCAAAAGGCGAGTCGGCCAGTGCCCGCAGAAGTGTCTGGACGCACGCCTCGACTGGGTAGCTCAGGGACTTCTTTTAACAAGGAGAGCAGGATGAGTTCGGCTTGGTCTCTGCGATCGCGATTATTCGCAATGTGATAAACCGTCGCGCCTCTGGTGGCCTGATTTCTAAATTCTTCGGCATGAATTTCAATGGCGACAGCATCAAAGCGAGCGCGGGCATTGATCCAATCGATGCTGCCGCGCAGGCTGAGGTCGTCAGGGACAGAAAAGACGTCATAGCCGCGCGATCGCAGTTCTGGAACTACCAGATCTCGCAGCGCAATCATTTCCTGCGCTTCTGTGGTGCCGCCTATGGATGCGCCATTATCACGGACGCCATTTTCAATGCCGCCATGACCTGCTGAGATAAAAATCTGTGCCATCGACTATGTCTCTGGTAAGCCAGAGCGTGCGGAAAGATTGTCCACGACAGGATACCTCACTTTCCCTCGTGAATTCGTGGGCCTACGAATTAAGTCGCTTCTTGATCAGCCCCTTTCTTCAAAATTAGCCGAATACCCAGCGCTGCCAATCCTAGCGCCGCCACGCCAAAGACGCCCGTTCCTAGTGCGGCCATTCCTGTCACGAGCGTTCTCACGGCCGCCGAGATGCCAAGGGCAATTTGATTGGTTGAAGTGAGTGGCTTGCTCGCAAAAGTAGCTGCGATCGCAAGGGTTAACCGATAGGTCAGCAAAGACAACGTTGCCGCACCCAGCGCTCCTGTAAAGCATCGCAGTGGCGTAGGTGGCGTCTTATTGTCTTCGCCATCATCGGCTGATTGGGCCTTTTTTAGATCAGCCTGGTCAGAAGAGGTCGCGTTTTCCATAGGGTGCGTTCCAGATTACGTTTTAGAGTGTTTACGTAGTGTCCGCTTCACTTCTAGAATAGAGTGTTGACGGAGCTTCACTGGTAAAAGGGCTTCTTTCAGCCGTCTTTTTCTTTCTTAAGGATGACCTTGCCCGTGGCCTCAGACACCCGCCAAAAAGGAGGCCACCGAGCACGTAAGCGATTTGGTCAGCACTGGCTACGCAGCGATCAGATTCTGAATCAGATTGTTCGTGCCGGTGAGCTCGTTGAGGGCGATCACGTTTTAGAGATTGGCCCTGGTCAAGGCGTCCTCACCCAGCGCATCTTCGACATGACCCTAGCAAACGTGCTGGCCGTCGAGATTGACCGCGACCTGTGTTTTCAGCTGAGCGATCAGTTTATCGCCTATGTGGCAGACGGGCGATTTCGCTTGATTGAGTCAGATTTCTTAAAGCTGAATTTTGACCAGGCGCTCGTAGATTTTGAGCTATCGCGGCCCAATAAGGTCGTGGCAAATATTCCTTACTACATCACCGCGCCCATTTTAGAAAAGCTGCTGGGTACGCTGCGATCGCCCAATCTTCACCAGTACGACAACATTGTCCTCCTGGTGCAAAAAGAAATCAGCGACAGACTCTGCGCAGTACCTGGCACAAAAGCCAACGGTGCGCTGACGATTCGCGCTCAATATCTAGCCGACTGCGAGGAAATTTGCCCGGTGCCGCCAAGCGCCTTCAAACCGGCTCCAAAGGTAGAGTCTGCCGTCGTTCGCCTGCGGCCTAGACCTTTTCCGACACCTGCAAAAGATCCGGTGCGCCTGAGTCAGCTGGTCAAACTCGGCTTTTCTCAGAAGCGCAAAATGCTGCGAAACAACCTACAAAGCATTGTCGATAAAGCAGTGCTCAGCAGTACGCTAGAGCGCCTTTCGATTAATCCTCAAGTTCGTGCGGAAGGCCTCGGTGTGGCGCAGTGGGTCGCTTTGAGTGATGCGCTGCCCGTTTCTCCGTAGCTTTTTCCCCTTAGCTTTTCTCCCTTAGCTTTTTCTTCTTAGCTTTCGTCTTTAAACGCTTTGTGCCCTGGTCGTTCGAGGGCTTTTCATTATGATCACGCTCCTTGCCAACGCCAAAATCAATCTCTACTTAGAAATTATTGGCACTCGCCCCGATGGCTTTCACGAGCTAGTGATGGTGATGCAAAGCGTAGCCTTATCTGATCGTATTACGCTCAAACCTGTGAGTGGCCCCTCTATCTACATCAATTGCGATCATCCTCAAGTTCCCACTGATGCCACAAACCTGGCCTACAAGGCAGTGACACTCCTGCAAAAGCAGTTTCCCCATCGTACTAATCAGCAGGGCGGCGTCGAAATCACGATTGAAAAGCATATTCCTGTCGGCGCAGGGTTGGCCGGAGGTTCCTCGAACGCGGCGGCTGTTTTGTTTGGTTTAGACATGCTCTGGAAGTTAGGGCTCACTCGCCTAGAGCTGCAAGCGTTGGGAGCAGTGCTGGGGTCGGATGTGCCGTTTTGTCTGGCGGGAGGGTGTGCGATCGCAACCGGCCGTGGCGAAGAAGTCGATGTCCTCCGCAAAAGCCCCAAGCTATTTGCGGTGCTAGCAAAGTACGAAAGCATCTCAGTCTCTACGCCCTGGGCCTATAAAACATACCGTTCAGAGTTTGGCCACACCTATCTGGACCTAAAGGACAGCGCAACCTTAGAAGAACGTCGCGGTCGCTTTCATGCCGACAAAATGATCGAAGCGATTTCAGCCCAAGACGCTCAAAAAGTCGGTGCTTGTCTGTCCAACGACCTGGAAAAAGTAGTGCTTCCAGCTCACTCAAAGGTCACTCAGCTCAAAGCGACGATGGCCGACATCTCAAAAAATCACGGCGGCCTCGGCACGATGATGTCTGGGTCTGGGCCGACGGTGTTCACGCTCACAGATGATTTGGTGCAGGCCGGGACCATTCAGCGGGAAGTGCGATCGCACTTCAACGATCCAGACCTTAAGGTATATGTCGCTCCCTTTACAGCCCACGGAATCATCGTAAAACCTGTGTAGTATCTAAAAACGATGTCTAAGGGAATTTACGGATGCGTTCTGGCCAAATATTCAGTGTGAGTCTGCTGCTAGGAACCATTTTGGCCACAACTTTAGCTGCTCCTGTGGGTGCTCAAACTGTAGAAGCCTTGCGCCAGGTTGCCTACGGTGCAGAGTTTTCAGACGAACTAGATATTGCCGAAGATATGTGGTCTCAGCTCACTCAGCTGACGCCAGACATTGCCGGAAACTACAGCCAGCTGGGCTATGTCCAGCTGCAGCAAGAAAAATGGGCCGCAGCCGAGGCTGCTTTTACCCAGGGCATTGCGCTGATGGATCCGTCTCAAGATCTAGATCCATCCGCTTTCTATCTAGGATTAGGCAGTGCCCTACGTGCCCAAGGCAAATTTGCTGACGCCAAAGCTGCCCTACAAACCGCAGTGACGCTAGACGATCACTCACCCTTTAGCTACCGCGCCCTCGGCAGACTGCACCGCGATTACGGTGAATTAGAAGCCGCCGTCGCCGCCTTCAATGCCATCCTTCAGCTAGAGCCAGTCGGGTCAAACGGTGCCGAAGCCTATTGGGATTTGGGCAAGACCCTCATGGCAAAAGGCGACTTGTCAGAAGCCGAGCTAGCCTATCGCCGTGCCATTGGTTTAGACAGCGAAGACGTTCGGTTTTGGCAGAGCTTGGCGACTGTGCTCAATCAGCAAGGCGGATCTTCAGAGCTAGCAAACATTGCCAACAACATTAATCGCCTAGACGAAGATGAAGCTGTCGAACCCACTGGCCTCTCAGCGGCGTTCAGCTCGCTTGCAGGACGCTATGGTATTTCTGCCGCTAGAACCCGAGCCATCAGCGCCCAGCAAGTTTTAGATCGCTATCCTGAAATTTTGACTGTGTACATTGAGCTAGGGAGCGCTCTGCGGAAAATCGGCCAGTTTGCAGCCGCAGAAGCTGCGCTTCAACAGGCGATCGCACTCAATCCTGATAATCCACTGGCCCAGTACAGACTCAGCGAAATCCTCAATGATTTAGGTCGTAGCGCCGAAGCTGACGCGGCTTACCAGATAGCCCAACGTCTATACCCCGATATCGCTTCGCCCAGGACGCCTTCACATGTCCTCGCGCCCCTCAGCTCGATATATCAGTTTAGTGGGCCCATTGGTGCCCAATATCCTACTGTTGCAGAACAGCCCCAAGCGCTTGCCATGACTGCCAATGCAAACGCTGGAGAGGTTATGGTGACTGCCCTGCCTCGTCAGCGTTTGCCCTCTCGATTGACTTCTACCAGGGTTCCAATTCTGCCGCCTAGTCTTCGTGCGCCTACGCGTGTTACTTTGCTTCCTGCTACTAGAAGAAGCCCTTCTAGTGAGCCAGCGCCCGATCCGCTACTTGAGCGAATACGGCTAAATCCTGACGATGCTATTTTGCAGGGCCAGCTAGGTGATAGGTTCTATCGCCAAGATGATTTTGATGCAGCAGCAGAGGCCTTTCGTACCATGGCCGAGCTAGATCCTCGCTACGCGCATCTGGCCTATCACAATCTTGCTGTCACTTTCCGACAGCAAACCCAACTAGCTCAATCAAAACGGTTGCTCTATCAAGCCATTGAGGTTGCAAATCAGCTGACAGAAGACACTTTAAGCAGTGAAGAGACCCAAAGACAGATTGCCTTAACCTATCAGGTGCTTGGCGATTTGCTCATTGAGCAAGAGGCCTGGACTGAGGTCGTTGCACTCTTCCAGTCAGCTGTTGAGCGATCGCTTCCTTTACCGGGCAATCGTCGTCTTTCTAGCTACCAATACAACAGCTACTACTGGGATGCTAAAAGGCGAGAAGCGCTGTTGTTTTTAGCCCGATATAGCTTTGCCCAAGCCGATATGGACAGCGCAGAAGCTGCCTACAAAGCACTTATTTTGGCTTATTCAGAAAATGGCAACATTGTGACGGCTCAATACTCGCTTCCCCGTCATCAAGTCGTTGATGAACTGGCGACGCTGCTATTTGTGCAAGGGAAATTACAGGAAGCAGAGCTGATCTATGTAGATAGTATGAGGCGTGTTCCCACAGATGCTCGACAGCTCTATCGCGGCCTAGAAACGGTTTTGAGAGCGCAAAATAGAACGCAAGATGCAGATTCACTAGTCGCAGCATTTCAATCCGTTGCCACGGCTAATGTGCTGCCTTCGCCGACAGCCATACTGTCTCAACGAACAATCGTAACAAGGCGACTACCTGCGTCCGCCCAAACGTTTTCTGTGGGACTATCAGCGACTCCCAGTGTGAGACCTGACGGTAGGACTTCTGTTTCGCCATTGTCACAGGCCTATTACGACTTTGGCCAAAGTCGATTGATAGAAGGACGCTACAGCTATGCGGCTTTTGCCTTTGAGTCAGCCTTAATCAATAGCCGTGCTACTGCTACCTATTTAGATGCGTTAGTTGCAGCAGGGTCTGTCGCTAGGTATGAGGGTAATCAAACTAGGGCTAATGATCTTTATGGTCGTGCGATCGCAGCCGACCCTGACTCCATCAAGTGCTACATCGTCCCACCCGAGCTAGCCGACTCACCTTGGCAACCCGAAGACTATCTCCAAACCGGCAACGATTGCCTGCCTTTGCTTATAGACTGAGTGCTTTGGACTGAGTTTTGTTAATTAAACCTTTCTAGAAGTGGGAATGCTACACTAAACCTCTGATACACTACCAAAAACCAACTTAGAGCTGCTATATGAAGCGACTTCCCTTCGACAGTCAACAAGTCATGCGCCGCACAGAAGATCTCATCAGCGCCGCATCAAACCGTTATCGCATTACTGTCCAGGTGGCAAACCGCGCCCAGCGCCGTCGTTTTGAAGAATTCGACAGCCTAGATGAATCAAAGATGAAACCCGTTCTGCGGGCCATCGTTGAAATGTCTGACGAACTGACCCAGCCTGAAATTATTGGCGAGTAATTAGCAACTCCAAATATCGCATCACACCTGAAAAACAGCGCACCCATGAAGTCTTTCCTAAACCGTTTTAACTGGTTAGCCACTTCAGCGGTAGCGCTGTTTTTAATATCTACTCTGCTTTTCATCGCTGCTGTGCCAGTGCGTGCACAGGCCATGTCGCCACCGACTCGCCGCATCAGTCCGGCGGCCATTTCTGCTCAAATCTATGAGCAGCATCCAGACTTTCCGCTAGAAAATCAGTACATCAGCAGTGAGACAGGCAGCGAAGCCGTCAGCAACACGCTGATCTCTCGAATCATTCGCTACCACCTCTACATTAAAAATCGCCCGACAACCTTTCGGCTGGACTGGAAACTTACGCTAGCTGACTATTTGGGCGCGTTTGAAAGGATATCTGCAGAACGATACGTGGATTATGGTCTACAGGACAGTCCTCTGGAAGGCGACGTTGCTGCGATTGAGTCGCTGAGTTTAGCAGAGCGCGATCGCCTCGCTAACGCCCTATACGAATCTTTTGCAGCCACCGATAGCCCAGCGTCATAATGCTTCGTCAAATCCGATCAGGTGAAGGCTGGCGAGTCGGCTGGGACCCTAACGCCAAGGAGTTTTGTGCGCTCTTGGCAGGCGCGCATTGGTCAATAGAGCTTACTCAAGTAGAGTTCGAAGCCTTTTGTCATGCTGCAAAACAGTTAAAAAGCACAATGGTTGACATGGCCGGGCAGCTCATGGACGAAGAGCAGCTAACCTGCGAACAGGAAACAGAAAACATCTGGCTCGAAGTAGAAGGCTTTCCTCACAGCTATGGCCTTCGTTTTATGTTGCGTACGGGCAGGCGTGGCGAAGGTGAATGGCCTGCTAGTGCTGTGCCGCCGTTGTTAGCTGCTCTAGAAGAGCTAGCTCAAATATCAGGCTCTGTGGAATGACCCCTGGAATAATGCCTAGTAAACAGCGTAATGATCTATGAAATGGGCGTAACGATCCATGAAGGGAGTCACTTGCGATCGCTTGGGCGTTGCCATTCATTAGAAATGGCCATATCGGCAAAGTTAAGGATGCATTCTTACTTTGCGAGTCAGGTTAGCTGCGACGACATAACGGTTTTGGCCGATGATACTGTCCTAACTGACCTGAGCGATGCAATAGTTTCGCGTAGACTGTGAATTTCTATTGGAATTTTCTAATTTGCACCTTCAACCCTTATAAATAAGAAGGCTAAAACCTATCAATTTTTGTCGCTATGGCCAGCCCACGGATGCATTCCTACGCTGGCGTGCTGCTTAGCTCGTGAGGCACTAAGGTTTTATCTGATGTGAATGTATTAAGCTAAGTGGCCAAAGATATAGATTAGGGAGCTGAGTATTTGTGAAGGTTAAAGTTGTCAGCGATACGCTATTTAAGCTTAGTCCTAAGCTATCTAGTCAGCTTTCAAACTCTGAGAAAGTCTTCGTCAAAAACCGAACCGAGTTTGAAGTCGTTTCTTACACGGAGGCCGCTGGCAACCATACGCGACTCGTGCTGGCCAACCAAACCCTTGGCAATGGCCAGCGCATTTGGTACGCCTACAACCCCGACATTCAGATAGAGTCTTCGCCGGTCAAGCTAACTGTTATTAGCGATACCCTCTTCAAGCAGCGCCCGGTTTTATCTGCGCAGCTCTCTCCGCCCGAAAAAGTGTTCGTCCAGAACGGCACCGAGTTCGACCTGCACTCTTACCTCCCTGCCGCAGGCAACCACTACAAAGTCTCTCTCGCTAATAAGTTTTTAGGCTCAGAAAACAAAAATACTTGGTATACCTACACCCCTGATGTCCGGATCGACGGCTCTACGGTCACCCTCAGAGTCATTAGCGATACCTTGTTTAAGCGCAAGCCTATTTTTTCCTATCAGCTGACCCGTAGCGAAAAAGTATTTGTTAAAAACGGCACTGAGTTCGAGGTATCAGACAATCAGCGAGCCGAAGGCAACCATGTTCGCATCAGGCTAGCCAATACCGGCCTAGGCGATGACCGTATACAAGACTGGTATGCCTACGCGCCAGATATTGTTATTGAAGGGAATTCTTCGGACAACAATCCACAGGTCAGCGATCCGTCAGATCGGCCTCAACCCGTTCCTGAGCCTGACCCAGAGCCCGTTACGCCACCAACGCCACCGGCACCCCCAGTTAAGCCGACCCCAACCCCAGAACCCACAAAACCTGCGCCGACAGGCCCCTTTCGTCTGCCTGGATTTCGCAGCACGTTCTATCTATCGGAGCCAATTATCCCCAATGGGAATTTCACCTGGGCCGAGGCCACTAAAAATGGCAACCGGATTCCGGTGAGTCGCGACATTGTGTACGGCATTATCCGAGTGGCTAGAATTATGGAAGAAGTGCGATCGCGCCTTGGAGACAGACCCATCCGCGTCAACTCCTGGTACCGAGATCCTACGACCAACCGAGCCGTCGGCGGTGCGCGCTATTCCCGCCACCTATCCGGCGATGCCATCGATTTTGTCGTCATTGGCCTCCACGCCTACACGGTCTACGACCGGCTCAATAGCTGGTGGGGCTCCCAGGGCGGCCTAGCTAGCTCATCGATTTTTACCCATATTGATACTCGTGGTTACTATGCTCGTTGGAGCTATGGGTATTGATAAGGTGCGATCGCAGCCATCCTTCTTGCCGTCTAGAACAGCGATTAAACATGTTTGTCCGACAGACTAAATTGCAACGACGTTGAGTGAGTATTGCGGTTATGCAGTGGCTAGCTTCTCTGCCATGAGTGAGCACTGATAGTTAACTTGGCGATCGCATTTTTCCAGAATTTCTAACACGTTCTTTTCGCCTACTGCTTTTAGCGCGGGAGAAAAGTCAAAGTATCGTCGTAAATGCGTCAGATAGCAGTTTTGCTTTGCTTCAAAGCTGGGGTCTGGTTCAACGCGAACGACAAAGTCGTAGTCATCGATGGTCTGATTTTTCCCGTTGCAGTTGCCCTCAGTCAGGTCTATTCGATTGTTTTCATATTCTAGAAAACAGTGGATCTGTGGAATGAAAGTCAGCCCGTGGGCGACAAGGATGTCGCTGACGCCTGTGACGATGGTGTCGTTAAGGCGATAGAATCCGAGACTTTTGTAGATGGGAAGGTTATGTTCTTGGGCGAGGTGGGCAATTGCGCCGTGCTTGGTCGAACAGGTGCCACGACCTTCTTCAAAGAGAAGCTGAGAACAGCTGCTGTCACGATTCGAACCATAGGGCATGGCTTTTACATAGCGGCAAGCCGCTTGCATCGTAGCTAGCCCACGCCCTAAGAAAATTTTGGAAAAGGGGCCAGCGTTTTGGAGCGCGATATCAGGCAGAACGTCGATAGGATGCATAGATTTAAAGTTCCAATTAAAGTTCCAAAATGATGAGTTGTGTCTGTATCTAGGCGAAAGGGCTAAAGGTGAGACCTGCTAAGACTGCGCCGAAGAAAGCAAAGCCAAGATAGGCAATAAAAACAGGGCGACGCGCTAGGGCAAATACCGCAATCATGGCTGGAATACTCGTGGCGCCGCCTGCGAGTAGAAAGGCCATCCCTGCGCCAGGGTTCATACCCTGTTGGATGAGCCCATCGACAAGGGGAAGGGCGGCGTAGCCGTTGAGATAGGCGGGCGCACCTACTATCGCTGCGATAATAATGGCAAATAAGCTGCTGTCACCTGCGATCGCACCAATCCATCCATTTGGCACATATGCCAGCATCAAACTCTCCAACAAAAATGCCAGTGCTAACCATTTGCCCAAGAACCAGGCATTCTTGCGTGCCCCGCTCCAAAACTTTTGCCGACGTTTCTCCTCTGGCCAAAACTTCCACACAACAGGCTTAGGATTGCGAATACTGCTACCTGCGCAGCCTCCATTACTCGCCCCTGCTTTGAGAGGCGATGCGAATGATTGAGCCGCGATGCCCGAATTCATCAGTGCCAGTGTGCCAAATCCTCCGAGGAGGCCGATGAAGACAGTCGCGAGGGTTTTTGCGATCGCAAATCGCAGACCCAAAGTCCCAAGCGTCAGCACAAACATAGAAGGATCCATCAGCGGTGAAGATAGCCAAAACGCCATGACGCCCGCAACCGGAACGCCCATAGAAAGCAATGCCGCAATTAAAGGAATCACGCCGCAGGAGCAAAAGGGCGAAAATGCACCTAGCATTGCAGCCACAGGAATCATGACGGTGATGCGTCCTTTGAAGGCGTTGGCAATGAGGTTGTCTGCGCCGCTGGCCTGGGCGTAGGCGGCGATGCCGATAGATAAGAGAAGAAAGGGAACGACGTCTCGCAAATGCTGCAGCGTCAGGCTAAGGCTGTTGGCGGCTTGAACAGGCGCGAAAACAGTGAGTGTGAGTAAGGTGAGTGCGATCGCCATTAAAACGCCATCGATTTGGCGAACGCTTCGATTAAGTCGACTCAAAACGTTAGCAGTCATAGTGCGCAGTCTCCTTGTGTGCAGTTTCCTTCTGACAATGAAATCGTGATGATTTGCTGGAATAATCTCGCGTATTTCTATAAACGTCGAAATAAAAGGCAAGGTAATAACAATCGGTCGCAGCCATTTGCCTGCTATGGACGCTGTGATCCTCTATCTGCGATGGTTTGCCCAATATGGTCAAGGCTCACCACATGATTGCGTGTGCAGCACTCCTCAAACAAAAAATCGAGCAAGCGGGTGAGCGACTTTTCTCGAACGCTGTACCAAATCCACTGCCGATCTTTCTCGGAAGTCACGATTCCGACCTGACGCAGTTTATCGAGATGATGAGATAAGGTTGCGCCTGCAATGCCTAGCGCTTGTTGAATTTCCCCAACGGGTAGACCTTTTGGGTAAGCAGAGAGCAGCAGCCGCACAATCCTGAGGCGAGAAGGTTGCCCCAGCGCAGAAAAGGTTGCAGCCATACTCTCAAGAGAGGGCTGCTGAGCATCGTTTATTTCCATATTTCGATATTTATAGAAATAAACGAAAGTGTCAAGCCATTTGTTGTTCTTTGTATCCTCTGTTTGTGACGTGGAGTGCTCCAATCCTTTGAAAGACAGTAATGAAAGACAGCAACCTCTTGCTCTCAAAAATAATATTCCTCAAATAGTCCTAAGGACAGTCTTCAGGAAAGAGTGTATAGTACTTATGTATTAACTCTTGAAGTTGTCTAATAGGTGGATTATGGATACTGAAAAATTTGATTTAATTCCGGTGGCGTCGCTGTGCGATCGCTACAAACTCAGCAAAAGCGTGATCTCAAAGCGAATGAAAGACTTGGCCATTCGTAGCCAAAGAATCGGCATTCACGCCTACATCACATCCCAGCAGCTTCACATGCTAGATGCGCTTCATGAGTTTATTCAGGGCGGTGGCTCCACCGCCGAATTTCTGTACTTTTGCAATGACGATCTGCAGGATGACTTGTAGCTGGCTGAGTGTAAGTAACGTAAGACATCACTCCTGAGGACAATCTAGCGGAAAGTCTGTATGGTATATGTACGTCAGGTTTCCTGCGGATTGTCCAGAGGAATAGCAGATGAGTGGCGGAGATATTGATCGCATTCCGGTCAATCAACTGAGCGATCGCTACAAGCTCGCCAGAAGTGCAATGTACAAGCGCATGTCAGATCTTGGCATCGAGCGCGAAAAAATTGGCAATCGCGCCTACGTCAGCGCCGAACAAGTGGCCTTGCTAGACGAGCTGCATAGCTTTATCGGCGTCGGTGGTAACGTCGCCGAATTTATTGCCCGCAAAGGCTTAGATAAACCCAATAAGCAAGCTAACGGTGAGTCCTCTGGTCAGGCCGCAGGACAATCTTCAGGATTGGCATTGAATCAGGCTGATCTTATGAAGATTGTTAGTGCGATCGCAGCCGAAATGGTCACCGGCATACAACCCGCCCTGTCTCCACCTGCCGATCCACTGGCTTATTACGAAAGGCTAGAAAAAGCTGCCAGCGGTGGATGGAAAATGCGAACCTCAGAAATTGCTGACCTGCTGAAGCTCAGCCCTAGAGAAATCAACAGCTACGGACAAACCTTTTACGAAGCTGGCTTTGTGTTTAACCGCGCAGGTTTTCGCTCAGGCGGCGAAACTGCCTGGATTATCTCCAAAGATACTCGATAGGGTAGTATGTATGTATGCACAAGAAAAAAGCTGACATTTCTGCCAGCTTTCACATTCCTTTTGTGTATCTAATCAAATCTCAACTGATTTCCGCTCCAACGGAATCAATTGAATAGATCTGGTGTGAACGGATCTAGTGAGAGTGGTGTCGGTGATGACGTTGGTAGTGATGCTGATGTTAGCACTGGCACCACTTTTGCATGAGAAGAACATTACCTGAGGATAGTTTTTGACAAGATCTGTCACAAACTTTGTCCACAGGACATTCTTCACTTTGACAAAAGCAGCGGACTCTTAGTCATTCTGGCATTTGTTCGCCAGCAGGGGCTTTACCCACCAATGGAAGCCGTTCCCCCTAAACCCACAAGTCTTTTTGCTTGAATTAAATATAGCATGTCCTCAGGACAGTCCGCCACATAAATATGCGGAAATTCCTCAGGACATTCTTTCTTCGCTCTACAGCTCTTTACTCTCTAGTCCCATCTGCCTGGACCCGTCTACAGAGCGTTGCCACAAGTTGGCTCGCTCGGCGCATAAGTCAGCTAAGAAAACATTCTTTGCGCTAACTCCGTTGCACAAACTTCTGCTCTCTGCGCGAACTCAGCTCATGCTTATGCTATTCTTGGTAAGCAAATTAACCGCTTCGGGGCGTAGCGCAGCTTGGTAGCGCACTACTTTGGGGTAGTAGGGGTCGTGGGTTCAAATCCCGCCGCTCCGATTGAGCAAGATATTTGCCAAAGAACAAAAGCCACTCTCATCAGAGAGTGGCTTTTGTTCTTTCAAGGTAATTGAGCATGTGGTAATTGATCACGTAACAGCGCTTTTGAGAAAAGCTAGAGCGCGTTAAAGGCAGTCTGTTGTTCAATGCTCAGCGATTTCAGCGTGGCTACGGTGGGTACCTTGAGCGTATCTGCAGCGTTGGATTTACGTTTGGATTTGAGTTTGGATTTACATGCAGTCCAGCAAGTTTCCTTTCTCCTGAGTGCTTTTTTTAAGCAAAGCGCTTGGCGTAATCGTTCGATAGTCTTATCCACTTAATCCTTTCTGCTTAATTCCTTCTGCTTAAT